>DATIGZ010000471.1:0-4534 GCA_035481255.1 Sphingomonas sp.
CCCCGCCGCAACCGCTTCGCGCAGCCGCTGATCGCCCGCCAGCCCGAGATAGTCGTTGGAGGCGAAGTCGATTCCCGTCCGCGGCGTCAGTTCGCGGTAGCGGCCCGCCTTGCGCAACCGCTCGAGATCCCCGCGATGAAAGTCCCCGCTCACGCCAGCCCGGCGCGTTTCAGCAAAGCCTCGGCCTGCTTGAGGTGCGGCGCGTCGATCATCTTGCCGTCGAGCTGGAGCGCCCCGGCCCCCGGATTGCCCGCGAACGCCGCGACCACGCGCTGCGCGTGCTCCAGCGCCTCAGCATTGGGGGTGAAGGCCGCATTGATGATCTCGATCTGCGCGGGGTGGATCGCCATCATGCCGGTAAAACCGTCGCGCATCGCCCGCGCGCAATAGTCCTTGAGGCCGTCGAGATTGCGGAAATCGGGATAGACGGTCTCGATCGCGCGCACGCCCGCAGCATGCGCGCCGAACAGGGTGAGCGCGCGGATCATCTCATAAGGCGGGGTGTAGCTCCCGTCCTTCTCGCGCGACGAGACCGCGCCGATCGCGGCGGGCAGGTCCTCCGCGCCCCAGGTGATGCCGGCCAGCCGAGGCGAGCAGCCGGCATAGCTGCCAAGCCCGAACACCGCCGCCGGAGTTTCGGTCGCGATCGGCAGGATGCGCGCCGCGATCCCGCCCAGCATCGCATCGAGCGATGCGACGTCCGCGCCGCTCTCGGCCTTGGGCAGCACGATCCCGTCCGCGCCATGCGCCGCCGCCAGATCGTCCCGCGTCATCCCCGAATCGAGCGGATTGACGCGTACCCACAGGCTCACTTCGCCATGAGTCTCGGCAAGGAACCTGGCGACCGCCTGCCGCGCCGCGCCCTTGTTGGCGGCGGTGACCGAATCCTCAAGGTCGAGGATCAGCGCATCGGCGCCGCTCGCCAGCGCCTTCTCCATCCGATCGGGACGGTCGCCGGGAACGAACAGCATGGAACGCAGCTTCATAAGGCACCTCTCTCGCGCAGCCCCATGCCGCCCTATCGTGGCAAAGTTCAAGAAGGGACTTGAACGGAGCGCGGCCCGCGTCATATGGCAGCGCACGCCCGAGCGGGTGTAGCTCAATGGTAGAGCAGAAGCTTCCCAAGCTTACGACGGGGGTTCGATTCCCCTCACCCGCTCCAGAAAACCCCTATAACTCAATAACTTGATTCCCGAGCCGTGCGGCTTCGGAATGGTCGTGCGTGACCATCAGGATCGGCAGGCCGGATTCGTCGCGCAACTGTTCGATCACCAGCATGATCTCTTCTCGCCGGGCGCGATCGAGAGACGATAGCGGCTCATCGAGCAGCAGGAACCGGGGCTTTGCCAGCAGCGCGCGGCCGATCGCGACGCGGCGCGCTTCACCCCCCGACAGCGAGCGGGGCCAGCGATCGAGCAGATGCGCGATACCGAACCGGGCCGCGAGATCGTCCAGCCCGCCGCCGTCGCCGCCTGATCCGTAGAGCAGGTTCTTGCGGACATTGAGGTGCGGGAACAATCGCGCGTCCTGAAACACATAACCGGCGCTTCGCCGATCGGGAGCCACATTCGCCCCGGTTTCTGAATCGAACAGCGTTTCACCGCCGACACGGACATGGCCGGAATCGGGCCTGAGTAGCCCGGCGACCATGTCGAGCACGCTGGTCTTGCCCACGCCCGAGGGGCCGAACAGCACGGTGATCCCGTCCCCGCCCTCGATCCGGCAGCTTATCAGCGCATCGCCCCGGCGCTTCAGAAGCGCGACGTCAAAGGACATGAACGCCCCGCCCCGCCCGCCGCGCCAGCAGTTCCGAGCCGACCAGCGCCGCCAGCGACAATGCGACCGAGATCAGGGCAAGCCGCAACACCTGCGCCTCGCCATCGGGGGTCTGAAGCGCCGCATAGATGGCGAGCGGCAGCGTCTGCGTCTCACCCGGCACGTTGGAGACGAAGGTGATCGTCGCGCCGAATTCACCCAGCGCCCGCGCGAACCCCAGCACCGCTGCCGCCAGCACGCCCGGCAGGCTCAACGGCAAAGTGATCGTGCGGAATACCCGCGTCCGACCCGCGCCCAGCGTGCGCGCGGCATCCTCGAACCGCCGGTCGACCGCTTCGATCGACAGGCGCATCGCGCGGACCATCAGCGGCAGCGCCATCACCCCGGCGGCGATCGCCGCGCCGGTCCAGCGGAACATCACGCTGACGCCGAGCCAGCGCTCAAGCCAGCCGCCCACCGGACCAGCAGGCGCGAAGGCGAGCAGCAGCAGCCAACCTGTCACCACCGGCGGCACCACGAGCGGGAGGTGGATCAGTCCGTCGATCAGCACCTTTCCCGGAAAGCGGACGCGCGCGAGCAGCCAGGCGAGTGCGAACGCGATCGGCAGCGTCACCACCGTCGCCACCAGCCCGACCTTGAGCGACAGCGCCACGACCGGCCAGGTACCGCTCTCCAGCATCAGCGTCGCGAAAAGCCGTGACGGGTGAAGATCGCACGGCCCTCGTTCGAGATCAGGAAGCGCCGGAATCCTTCGGCCTCGGCATGCGTCGAGCTGCGCAACCGCGCGACCGGGTAGACGATCGGCGGATGGCTCGATTGCGGAAACACCCCCGCCACCCGCACCCGCGTCGATGCGCGTGCGTCGGTGGCATAGACGATGCCATAGGGTGCCGCCCCGCGTTCAACCAACGCCAGCGCCGCGCGGACATTCTCGGCACGCACCAGTTGCGGCGCGGCCGCATTCCACAGCTTGAGCTTGCGCAAGGCGGCCTCCGCATAACGTCCCGCGGGCACCGAGGCCGGGTCGGCTACCGCGATCCGCCCGCGCAGCATTGCCGCCAGCGGGCGCCGCTCGCTGGCGGCGTCGGTTCGCGCCACCAGCACCAGCCGGTTGCCGAGGAACTGCACGCGCGTTCCCGGCGCGAGCATCGTGCGCTGCTCGAGGAAATCCATCCACTCCATATCCGCCGAAACGAACAGGTCGGCGCGCGCGCCCGCCGCGACCTGCCGCGCCAGCACCGAGGACGCGGCGAAGGACAGCACCGGGCGGGGATGGCCTTTTTTCGCCCACGCGTCGGCCGCCGCGTTCATCGATTCCTGCAAGCTTGCCGCCGCCAGCACCAGCGGTCCCTCGTCCCGCTGCGCCTGCGCCGGGATCGCAAGGAGGCCTGCCCCCAATGCGGTCACGATCAGCCAGCGGCGCGCGATGGTCATCGCGGCTATTCCACCGTCACCGACTTGGCGAGGTTGCGCGGCTGATCGACATCGGTGCCCTTGGCGACGGCGACGTGATAGGCGAGCAGCTGTACCGGCACCGCATAGACGATCGGCGCGATCAGCGGATGAACCTTCGGCATCTCGATCGTCGCGAGGCAGTTATCACCCGCCGCCGCGATCCCCTCGGCGTCGCTGATCAGCACCACCTTGCCGCCGCGCGCCTGCACTTCCTGCATGTTGCTGACGGTCTTCTCGAACAGCGGCCCGCTGGGCGCGATCACGATGACCGGCACGTTCTCGTCGATCAGCGCGATCGGGCCGTGCTTCATCTCGCCCGCGGCATAGCCCTCGGCATGGATATAGCTGATTTCCTTGAGCTTGAGCGCGCCTTCGAGCGCGAGCGGATAATCGGTCCCGCGGCCCAGATAGAGTACGTCGCGCGCGCCCGCGACCGCGCCCGCCATCCCCTCGATCGCCTCGTCATAGGACAAAGCGGCGTTGAGCGCCGCCGGCGCCTCGGCGAGGTGCTTGACGATCTCCTTCTCCTCGGCCGGGGTCATCCGTCCCTTGGCCTTGGCGAGGTTGGCTGCAAGCGCGGCGAGCACCGCGAGCTGGCAGGTGAACGCCTTGGTCGACGCGACGCCGATCTCAGGGCCAGCATGCGTGGGCAGCAGCAGATCCGCCTCGCGCGCCATGGTGCTGGTCGGCACGTTGACCACCGCGGCGATCGTCTGCCCCTCCGCTTTGGCATGGCGCAGCGCGGCGAGCGTGTCGGCGGTCTCACCCGACTGGCTGATGACGATCATCAGCCCGCCTTCCTCCATCACCGGTGCGCGGTAGCGGAACTCAGACGCGACATCGATGTCGACCGCGACGCGCGCGAACTGCTCAAACCAGTATTTGGCGACCATCCCGGCATAGTAGCTGGTGCCGCACGCCACGATCGTCACGCGCTTCACCGTCGACAGGTCAAAGTCGGGGATCGGCAGCGTCACCTTGTCGTCGAGCCGCTGGAGATACCCGCGCAGAGTCTGCGCCACCACGATCGGCTGCTCGTAAATCTCCTTCGCCATGAAGTGACGATGGTTGCCCTTATCGATCAGCTGGCCCGACGCACCCGAATTGACGATCGGCCGCTCGACCGGGTTGTTGGCCTGATCATAGACCTGCGTCCCCTCGCGGGTCAGCACCACCCAGTCCCCCTCCTCAAGGTACGAGATACGCTGGGTCAGCGGGGCCAGCGCCAGCGCGTCCGATCCCAAATAGCTCTCGCCGTCTCCGTAACCGACCACCAGCGGCGAGCCCAGCCGCGCGCCGATCA
>DATIGZ010000472.1:0-4806 GCA_035481255.1 Sphingomonas sp.
CCGAAGCGCGGCTTCCCGTCGTCCTGCATGTCGACGACGACCCCGATATGCTCGCCGTGCTGGCTAACGCGTTTGAGGGAAAGGCGGTGCTGCGCTCGACCCCCAGCGTGGTCGCCGCGCGCGCGATCCTGCGGCGCGACAGGATGGATGCGGCGATCCTCGATATCGGGCTGCTCGACGGATGCGGCACCGATCTCGTCCCGTTGCTGCGCGAGCGACAGCCCGCACTGCCGATTCTGGTCTTCACCGCTCAGGAAGCGGAACAGTGCAAGATGGACGGCGTTGATCTTGTGCTCGTCAAATCGCGTGCCAGCCTCGACCTGCTGGTGAGCGAGACGATGCAGCGTATCGGGCGCAGGGGCGTGAGTGAATGACCCGAATTCTCTATATCGACGACGAGGCGGATATCCGTGAGGTGGCGCAGATGGCGCTCGAACTCGATCCGGTGTTCGAGGTGCGCAGCTGCGCCTCGGGCGCCGAGGGCGTGGTCGAGGCGGCGGCGTGGCGCCCTGACCTTATCCTGCTTGATGTGATGATGCCCGGCATGGACGGGCCGACCACATTCGCGCGGCTCGCCGAACAGCCCGAGACGGCCGGCATTCCCGTCGTGTTCATCACCGCACGGACCCAGAGCAGCGAAGTCGCTGGCTTTCGCGATCTTGGTGCGCGCGGCGTACTCGCCAAGCCGTTTGATCCGATGACGCTGGCGGATCAGGTACGGGGTCTGCTCGATGGCTGAGTTCGAGGCCCGCATGGCGGGGCTGCGCGAGCGCTTCGCGGCACGGACCCGTGGCGAGGCGGAACTGGTCGCGGCCTATGCGCGGAGCGGCGACCGAAACGCGCTGCGCGATCTGTGCCACGCGATCGCCGGCACGGCGGGAATGTTCGGGTTCAGCACGCTCGGCGAGGCGGCCGGCGCGGTTGAGGATGCGATCGACGAAAAGGCCGCTGACGACGTACTCGCGCATGGAGTCGCGCACCTGCTCGCACAGGTGGAGCGTCTGCCTCAGGGGCGTTGAAAGCCCTTGCGCGTCATGGCTCCCCAACCTTTTTTCTTGCGCAGGAACTGCCACCACCCGCGCACGCGCCAGAAATTGTTGAGCTGGCGGTACCCGAAATTCTCGAAGATCGCGGCGATGGTGAGCGTCGCCAGATCGCGCGCGTTCTTGAGCCGCCGCAGTTGCACCTCCTCGAGCACCAGCGTCGCGACGCTGATGAAGACGCCGAAGGTGAAGACGACCGCGATGAACGCCAGCAGATAGTCGAACGAGATCAGGCCCAGCATCCACAGCGGCGGTACCAGCGCATAGCCGGCGATCTCGACGATAGGGCCGATCACATCGACGATCCATACCTGACCGAAGCCGACAAAGCCGATCCTGCCGTAGCGCGGGTTGAGGAACATGTCGCGATGCTTGCGATAGGTCTCGAGCGAACCGCGCTGCCAGCGGGCGCGCTGATTAGCCAGGATCGACAGGCTCTCGGGCGCCTCGGTCCAGCTGACCGGCTCGGGGATGTAGGTGATGCGATAGTCGCGCTTGCGGTCACGCATATGGCGGTGCAGCTTGACCACCAGTTCCATATCCTCGCCGACCGTATTCTGGCTGAACCCGCCGACCTCGATCGCGCTGCTCCGCCGGAACAGACCGAACGCACCGGAAATGATCATCAGAGTCTGCATCTGGCTGAGGCCCAGCCGTGCCATCAGGAAGGCGCGGAGATACTCGACCACCTGGAACAGGGCGAGGATGTTGCGCGGCAGCCGCGCCTCGATTACCCGCCCGTTCTCGATGCGGCAGCCATTGGCGATGCGGATGGTCCCGCCCACCGCCACCGTCCGCACCGGATCTTCGACGAACGGCCGCACCACGCGGATCAGCGCATCGGACTCGAGCAGCGTATCGGCGTCGATGACGCACACCAGCGGCGCGCGCGCGACGTTGATCCCGGCGTTCATCGCGTCCGCCTTGCCGCCATTTTCCTTGTCGATGACCAGCAGCCGGGGGTGCGCGGGATTGGCGTACAGGCCGCGAATGGGCCGGTTCTCGACGGCCAGGTCGTAGTAGCGGCGGGCCGGAGTCAGCTGATAGTGGTCGATGAGCCGCGCCAACGTGCCGTCCCGCGATCCGTCGTTGACGACCAGCACCTCGAACTCGGGATAGTGAAGCGCGAGCAGTGCTTCCACGCTCTCGATGATCGACAGCTCCTCATTATAGGCCGGCGCGATCACCGCGATCGGCGGGGCGAGATCGGCATAGCGGTCCCACAGCACCATGGTCGACGGCATGGCGGGGCGGCGGTGCAGGGCGACCGCCGCGGCGATCAGCTGCACGACATAGAGGAGGATCTGGATCAGGCCGGTCGCGATCACGAACCACGTCACGATCTCAGCCGCGGTGTAGGTCCAGTCTGGAAATTCGATCATCATGCGAGTCCGCGTTCAGCGAGCATGGTCGAGGCCGCCTCGCGCGCCGGGCCGTAGCCGCTCGCGGCGGCGTAGCGCAGCCGGTCGACACCGGGTTCGCCGATCGCGATCAGCGCTTCCGCCGCACGGAAGCGTACCCACCATTCGCGATCGTTAAGCAATTGGGTGAGGCGCTCGATACTGTCGGGGATTGCGATTCGGCCCGCCGCCCGGGCGGCCGCGGCACGCGCCGCCATCGAACCGCTCGACAGGCCGGCGAGCACCGCGCGCGCTCCGCTGGGATGCTCAAGCTTGCCGAGGGCGTGCAGGTAGCGCGGGAGCTCTTCCGATCCGTCCTCCACGGCGAGCGCCAGTTCAGCGATCACCGGTACGAGCGAATAGTCGCCGGTTGCGGCAAGCGCTTCGATCGCTGCGATCCGCACGTCGAGATTCTGGTCGGGCTGCAGCACAAGCGCCTTGATCTCGTCGGGGCGGGTTTCCGCGATCGCCTGGAACAGACTGATCGTGACGCGCGACGACTGGTTGACCCCCAGCTCCAACCTGCGCACCAGATCCTGCGGGTCGAGCGGCTCGCCCTTCGCGGCCAGCGCCTGCGCGGCGGCGAGGCGGATGTCGCGGTTGCGATCGTCGAGCGCACGGTGAAGCGCGGCGCGCGCGTCCGGGCCGTCGAACTGAGCGATGCCCTGCAGGGCGGTCGCGCGGTCGCGCGGCGAACCCGACCGCAAACGCCGGGCGAGACGGGCCGGGACTCCGAGCCGCGTCGCGTTGGCGATGAATGCCTCTCGCTCGGCGCCGCGAACGAGCTGGATCAGGTCGAGCGAGAGATCGGTCACGACATGGTCGGGAATCCGCCGCAGCGCTTCGGGAGCGATCTCTCCGCCCTCAAGCAGAAGCGGCGCCAGCCGCCGTCGCGCCGCCAGATGCCGTTCGTGTCGCCAACTGCTTATGAGCCGCAAGATAACCAGCGTGCCCATCACCAGTACGGCCGCCGATGCGAGCACCAGCGAAACCGTCCAGATCAGCAGCAGCGCGCTCAAAAGCGCAGACCGACGCCCAGCCCGAACTGGGTGCGATCGGCTCCGGTTGCGCGATCCTCGTGCGCCAGCGACAGCCGCAGCGTCGTTTGCGGACCGATATCGTAGCTGAGCCCGCCGAACACGCTGCGGACGGGGACGACGACGCCTTCGTCGGTATCCGGCGCATCGCTATAGCCGGCGAACAGGCGAAGCGGATCCGCCGCCTGAAAATCGCCGCGGACGAGATAGCCGGCGCGATGCCGCCCGCGCTCATCGAACAGGTTGATCCAGCGGCCGGTGACCCAAAACCGCCCGCCGAGATATTGTTCGATGCCCGGCGTCACGCTCTGCACGTCGCCAATCGCGAACCGCGCCTGACGCGCGTCCAGCGTCAGGACGGTCGCATAGGGGCCGCCGCGCAGCCGTGCCGACCCGCCCGCGCCGATTTGCCATTCTGGCCGGAAATCCGGATCCGCGGTCGCGCCGAATGTCACATAGCCGCGCACCGCGGGACTGAGCGCGCCCTCGACGGACAGTTCGCCATAGACATCGTCTCTCGCGAACCGGCGGGCATATTCGACGCGGGCACCCAGCGCGGTGTTCGCGTCGGGGCGGTAGCGAAGCTGCGCCGCGGCCTCCTTCCAGCTTGCCCGTCCCCCGGACAGGTCGCTGTAGCTACCCTCAAGATCGAGCTGCCAGCGTGCCGACGTCTGCGTATCCGCCAATTGCTGGCGCAGCTCCGCAGCTTCGGGATTGTCGGTGCCGACCGGTTCGAGCGTCCGCAGCGCTTTCGCGCGGTCGCCGCGGCGCTGCGCGATGCGGGCGAGGCCGACGCGTGCGTCGGCATAGTCGGGGGCCACGGCGAGCGCGGCGCGGAACGCGGTCTCCGCCGCGCCAAGCTCGCCCAGCGCGAGCCGGGCAAGGCCGAGTTGCACCTGCGCGTCCGCGTTGCGCGGATCGGCGGCGACGACCGGTTCGAGGAGCAGAGCGGCGCGCGCCGCGTCTCCGGCAAGACGTGCCTCGACGGCGGCCTTGTACGGATCGGCGGGGGCCGTCTGCGCTTGCACCGGAAGTGATGCGGCGGCCGCGAGGATGAGGACAGGAAAGACGTTCATTTCGGTACCGCAAGGAGACGCGCGAGACGGGTCATCAGTTCCTCGGGAATGAACGGCTTGACCAGATAGTCGCTGGCACCCAGGCCGAAGGCATCGACGATGTCACGTTCCTGCTTGCGCGCGGTGAGCATCACCACCGGGATGAGGGCGGTTTCCGGTGCCTCGCGCAAACGCCGAAGAACCTGCTGTCCGTCCATGACCGGCATCATCGTATCGAGGATGATCGCGTCGGGAAGCTCCTTCCCGGCGA
>DATIGZ010000473.1:0-1551 GCA_035481255.1 Sphingomonas sp.
GTTCCGGGCTGGTACGAAGCGAGTTCCTGTTCCTCGACCGTGACCAAGCCCCGAGCGAGGACGAGCAGCACGCCGCCTATCAGGGCATCGCCGACGCGCTGTCGGGCAAGCCGGTGATCGTGCGCCTGCTCGACGTCGGCGGCGACAAGCCCGCAGCCTATATCCCGTTCGATACCGAGGAGAATCCGGCGCTCGGTCTGCGCGGCATTCGCGTTGGCCTTGCCCATCGCGACCTGCTCGAAAGCCAGATCCGCGCGATCCTGCGCGTGCAGCCGGTCGGCCAGTGCCGCATCATGCTGCCGATGGTGGCAAGCGTCGCCGAAGTGCGCGCCGTGCGTGAGGTCGTCGATCGGCTGCGCGGCGAGTTGGGGATCGAAACCCCGGTCGAGGTCGGCGTGATGGTCGAGACCCCCGCCGCCGCGATCACCGCCGATCTGCTCGCCATAGAAGCGGACTTCCTGTCGATCGGCACCAACGATCTCACGCAATATGTGCTGGCGATGGACCGCGGCAATCCGGCGGTCGCATCGGGCGTCGATGCGATGCACCCGGCGGTGCTGCGCATGATCGCCGAGACGTGCGCGCGCGCCACGACAAAAGGCCGATGGGTCGGCGTGTGCGGCGGCCTCGCCTCCGATCCGGCGGCGGTGCCGATTCTGGTCGGCCTTGGCGCGACCGAGCTTTCGAGCGTGCCCGGCTTCGTGGCCGAGGCAAAGGCGATCGTACGCGGGCTGACGCTGGCCGATGCCCGCGCCCATGCCGAACGGGCGCTGCAATGCGGCTCGGCAGCCGAAGTCCGCGCGCTGGCCCGCGCGTTCGAGGAGAAGACACGATGAGGAAGATCCTCGAAACGCTCCAGCCGCTCGGCCGCGCGTTGATGCTGCCGATCGCGGTGCTGCCGATCGCGGGCCTGTTGCTGCGCGTCGGCCAGCCCGATCTGCTCGACATCGCCTTCGTCTCCGCCGCCGGATCGGCGATCTTCGGGAATCTGGGCATCCTGTTCGCGATCGGCGTGGCGGTGGGCTTCGCCCGCGACGGCAATGGCGCCGCCGCTCTGGCCGGAGTCGCCTGCTACCTCGTCACCACGACCGGCGCGCAAACCTTTCTGATCGTCCCGCCCGAGACCGTCGCGGGCCTTCCCGACGCGGCCGCCAAGGCGGTCGCTCAAGCTTGGGCGACGGGGCAGATCGACCGGCTGGAGGTACCGATCGGTATCCTTTCCGGGTTGATCGGCGGCAAATTCTACAACCGGTTCGCGACCATCGCGCTGCCTGAATATCTCGCCTTTTTCGGCGGGCGCCGCTTCGTGCCGATCGCGGCGGGCATCGCCGGGCTGCTGCTCGCGGGGCTGATCGGTTACGGCTATGCGCATATCAGCGCGGCGCTCGACGCGGCGAGCCACGCGGTGGTCGAATCCGGCGGTGTCGGCATGTTCATCTATGGCGTGCTCAACCGGCTGCTGATCGTCACCGGCCTTCACCACATCATCAACAACGTCGCCTGGTTCGTGGTCGGCGATTTCGGCGGCGCGACCGGCGACCTCGGGCGGTT
>DATIGZ010000474.1:0-7527 GCA_035481255.1 Sphingomonas sp.
GTGCTCGACCCGCCGGTCGCGGGGCGGCGCTATGTCGCCACGCTGGACGGCACGGCGGCGATCGCCGACCGGCGCGCACGGGTCACCGTCAACGGCCGGAACATGGGCCGTGAGGGCGGTGATCGGCTGACGCTGGTGCTCGACGCGGTGCCCGACGCCAACAAGCTCGATATGCGCGCCGATCTGAATGCCCCGGTTGGCGGGCTGGTCGCGGGGCTCGCCGGACTCAAGGCGCCGCTTGCGGTGCGGCTCGACGGACGTGGCAGCTGGGATAGCTGGCAGGGGCGCGCCGCCGGCACGCTTGGTGGCGCGGCGCTCGCCGATCTTGGCATCACCGCGCGCAAGGGGACATTCCAGGTTCGCGGGACCACCCATCCCGGGCTGATCCTCAAGGGACCGGTCGAGCGGCTGGCTGCACCCAATCTTCAGGTCGCGCTCGACGCGACGCTCGACCGGCGCCGCGCCGACACGCGGCTGCGGCTGCGCTCGAAAGCGATGGCGCTGAATACGACCGGGACGATCGATCTCGGCAAGAACGCGTTCGACCAGTTCCGGGTCGAGGGCGCGTTGCTGACCCCCGGCGCGATCGCGCCCAACCTCAACGGGCGCTCGGTGATCGGCGCGGTGGCATTGAACGGCCCGTTCGCGACGCCCACGGTGGACTATAAGCTGCAAGCGGCGGCGCTGGGCTTTGGCGAGACCGTGGTTGAGGGGCTCTATGCCGAGGGGAAGGCGACGGTGAACACCGACCGCATCCTCGTTCCCGTGCGTGCGCGGGCGAAGCGCGTGTCGGGGCTCAACGCCGCGGCGGGGGGCTTGCTCACCAACGTCACGCTGGCGGGCGATCTCGCCATCACCGGGCCGCAGATCCTGTCGGAGAATCTTCGCATCCGCTCGGACAAGATCGATGCGACCGCGATCATCGCCGCGAACCTCAGCACCGGCCGCTACGCAGGCGCGCTCAAGGGGCGGGTCAACGATTACACGATCGACGGCATCGGCATCGTCGATCTGACCACCGATGCCGATCTCTATGCGGCGCCGGGGGGCGGTTGGGGGATCAAGGGCCGGATCGTCGGGCGCAGCAAGCGGCTGTTCAACGCCGGTGTGCGCGACTTCCTCGGCGGTAACGCGCTCCTGACCGTGAATGTCGGACTCGATCCCAGCGGAATCATCAACTTCTCCAACCTCAGGCTCGCCGCGCCCAAGCTCAAGATCGTGCGCGGATCGGGACGCTATGATCCCGCCGGGCCGCTGCTGCTCAACGCCGATGGCGTGTCCACCGCTTATGGTCCGCTGTTCGCGCGGGTGACGGGAACGCTGTACGCGCCGGTGATCAACCTGCGCGCGCCGCGGCCGGGGATGGGCGTCGGCCTTGCGAACCTTGAGGCGCGGATTCGCGGGCAGGGCGACGCCTATGCCGTGACCGCCACCGGCGGGACGAGCTACGGCCCGTTCACCGCCGATGTGCTGATCCGGACCGGTCAGGCGATGAGCGTCGACGTGCGCAAGGCGCGTTTCGCGGGAACCGATATCACCGGCAAGCTCACCCAGACCGCCGCCGGGCCGTTCGCCGGTGCGCTGCGGTTCACCGGATCGGGCATCACCGGCAATGTCGATCTGTCCGCGCAGGGCAAATACCAGCAGGCGGTGGTGCGCGCGACCGCGGCCAACGCGCAGATCCCCGGCGATCTCGAATTCACCATCGGCCGCGCGATCGTCAATGCGACCGTCATCCTCTATGACGACGCCCCCGCGATCACCGGCGAAGCGCAGATCGCCAATCTGCGGCGCGGCGAATTCGTGCTGGCGCGCGCGCGCGGCAAGATCGATTATCGCGGCGGCAGCGGCACCGCGCAGGCATTTGCCGAGGGCTCGTCGGGCGTGCCGTTCCGCGTCGCCGCCAACGCCCGCTTCGCGCCCGACCTGTGGCGCGTCGCGCTGGCCGGGCGCGCGAACAATATCGGCTTCCGGACGCCGCAGGCGGCGCGGATCGCGGTCAGCGAGTCGGGCTATCGCCTTGCCCCCACTCAAATCGACTTCGATCGCGGTAGCGCGCGCGTCGCGGGCAATTGGGGCGACGGACTGACCGTGCAGGCGCGCCTCGACAAGCTCGACCTGTCAATCGCCAACGCCTTCTCGCCGGGACTGGGGATCGGCGGCAGCGCCACCGGGTCGATCGATTTCCGGCAGGCGAGCGACGGCAGTTTCCCCAATGCAATCACCCGGCTCAACATCGCCGGGTTCAACCGTTCGAGCCTCGCGGGCGTATCGACGCCCGTCGACATCGCCTTTGTCGGCCGGCTTCTGCCCGAGGGTGGCGACGCGCGCGCGGTGATCAAGCGCGGCCAGACGACGATCGGCCGGATGGTCGCCACGCTTCAGCCGCTCGGCCCCGGCGCGACATGGAACGAACGTCTGATGGCCGCGCCCCTGGCGGGCGGCATCCGCTATAACGGCCCCTCGGCGGTACTCTTCTCGCTTGCCGGCTTCACCAACCAGTCGCTGTCCGGCCCGGTTTCGGTGGCGGCGGACTTCTCGGGTCAGTTGCGGGCGCCGCAACTCACCGGTCAGTTGCGCGCGGCCAACCTGACCTACGAGAATGAGACCTGGGGCACCCGGCTGACCCAGATGAAGATCGAGGGCCGCTTCGACAATGATTCGCTCGACATTACCGAGATGAACGCGGTCGCGGGCAGCGGTCGCGTGATCGCCACGGGCACGATGGGCCTTTCCGCCGAACAGGGCTTTCCGATCGACATCACCGCGCGCTTCCGCAACGCGCGGCTGGCGCGCAGCGACGCGCTGGGCGCGACCGCGACGGGTCAGCTGCACATCACCAACGGCCTCGACGGCGGGTTGATCGAGGGGCGCATCATCATCCCCGACGCGCGCTACCAGATCATCCGCCAGGGTGCCGCCGAGGTGCCCGAACTGACCGGCGTCTACCGCAAGAGCGAACTGGACGCGCAGGGCAAGCGCCCGGTGCGGCGCAAGCCCGCCGGCATCTTCCGCCTCAACGTCGCGGTGGTCGCCGACAACCGGCTGTTCGTGAACGGCATGGGCCTCGAATCCGAATGGAGCGCGCGGATGCAGGTCACCGGCACCTCCGCCGCGCCGGTGGTGACCGGTGAGGCGCGCGTTGTGCGCGGCACCTACAGCTTCGCCAGCCGCCGGTTCGAGCTGACGCGCGGCCTGATCAGCTTCGAGGGCGGTCCGCTGACCGATCCGAGCATCAACCTGTCGGCGAACACCACGGCCGAGGGGGTGACCGCGATCATCAACATCACCGGCACCGGCCAGCAGCCGCGCATCGCCTTCACCTCGACGCCGTCGCTCCCGCAGGACGAAGTACTCTCGCGCCTGCTGTTCGGCAGCTCGGTCACCAATTTGTCGGCGACCGAGGCGATCCAGCTCGCCGCCGCGCTCAACTCGCTGCGCGCCTCGGGCGGGCTCAATCCGCTCGGTCAGTTGCGCTCGGCTGCGGGGATCGACCGGCTGCGCATCCTGGGCGAAGACGACACCACCGGCCGCGGCATGGCGCTCGCCGCCGGTCAGTATCTGACCGACGACATCTATGTGGAGATCATCACCGACGCGCGCGGCTACACCGCCGTTCAGCTCGAAATTGCGCTGACCCGCTCGCTGAGCCTGCTCTCGCAGACCGGGTCGTTCGGGGGATCGCGCGCTGGTCTTAAATATTCGAAGGACTATTGATCGCCACAGAGGGTTGCGGCCAACTTACACACATGTAAGTATCGTCGCTGGAGAGGCGAATGAGCGAACATTTCGACGTTGTGGTGGTGGGCGCCGGGATTTCCGGCATCGGTGCGGGTTATTTCCTCCAGCGCGACTGTCCGGACCGCAGCTATGTGATCCTTGAGGGGCGCGAGCGGATCGGCGGGACATGGGATCTGTTCCGCTATCCCGGCATCCGCTCCGACAGCGACATGTACACGCTGGGCTACAGCTTCCGCCCGTGGACCGAGGCGAAGGCGATAGCCGACGGCCCGTCGATCCTGCGCTATCTCGACCAGACCGCACGCGATTACGGGATCGACAAGCACATCCGTCACCAGCATCGCGTGACCGGCGCGAGCTGGTCGACGGAGGATGCGCGCTGGACGGTGAGCGTCGCGCGCGGCTCCGACAAGGAGCCGGTCGAGTTCACCTGCAATTTCCTCTTCATGTGCTCGGGCTATTACAATTACGCCGCGGGCTACCTCCCCGAATTCGCCGGGCGCGAACGCTTCAGGGGCGACATCGTCCACCCCCAGCACTGGCCGGAGACCCTCGACTATTCCGGCAAACGCGTGGTGGTGATCGGGTCGGGCGCGACCGCGGTGACTTTGGTGCCCGAAATGGCGAAGACCGCGGCGCATGTGACGATGCTCCAGCGCTCGCCCACCTATATCGTCGCGCGCCCGTCGGAGGACGGCATCGCCAACTGGCTGCGCGCCAAACTGCCCGGGCGGCTCGCTTATCGCCTGACGCGGCTCAAGAACATCTCGCTCGGCCAGTTCTTCTACCGGCTCGCGCGCAAAAAACCGGAAAAGACCAAGGAACGGCTGATCCAGATGGTCCGCGACGAGCTGGGCGAGGATTATGACGTCGCGACCCACTTCACCCCGCGTTACAATCCTTGGGATCAGCGCATCTGCCTCGTCCCCGACGCCGATCTGTTCGCGTCGATCCGCGACAGGCGCGCCTCGGTCGTCACCGACCAGATCGAGACCTTTGAGGAAGATGGCATTCGTCTTAAGTCGGGGGATCTGCTCCCCGCCGACGTGATCGTCACCGCGACTGGCCTCGAGATGCAGCTGATGAGCGGCATCCCCTTCACCGTCGACGGCGTGCAGGTCGATCCTGCCAGGTCGCTGGGCTATAAGGCGATGATGTATTCGGACATTCCGAACCTCGCCTCCAGCTTCGGTTATACCAACGCCAGCTGGACGCTGAAGTCGGACCTCACGGCCGCTTATGTCGCTCGTCTGCTCAACGTGATGAAGAAGCGCGGGATGCGGCAGGCAACTCCGCGGATCGCGGGCAACGTTCAGCCCGAACCGTTTCTGACCTTCACCTCGGGCTATGTGCAGCGGGGAATGGACAAGTTCCCCCGGCAGGGCGACCGCAAGCCATGGCGCGTGCATCAGAATTACGCGCTCGATCTGCTCGCGCTGCGCTGGGGCGGAATCGATGAGGGGATGGAGTTCTCCAACCCCGAACCGAAGGCGAAGGCGGCCGCCTAGGCGGTGAAGATCGCGCCTTCGCGGACTTCCAGCGGCCATGGCGTCAGCGTCGCGCCCGCGCAGGGGCCGCCGACACAGGCGCCATCGTCGATCCGGAACAGGGCGCCGTGCCAGCTGCACTGGATCAGAGCGCGGTCGCCGGTGAGATAGGCGTCGAGCTGCTGTGCCAGCGGCAGCCCCATATGCGGGCAGCGGTCGACATAGCCATGCACCATGCCGCCGCTGCGCACCGCGAAGCCGTGGAAGCGTCCGGCCTTCATCTCCAGCACGAAATTGCGTGCAGCGCCGTCGGCGATCAGGTCGAGCGGGCCGAGCCGGACGCCCGGCGGAGTGGCGGTAAGCCGCTCGCTCAGGGCAGCTTGGCCTTGGGGAAACCCACCCATGCCGAGTCATAGTCGGCCTGCGCGGTATCGAGCGCATGACCGGTCGGGCGGTAGGGCCAGCAGGTCTCGACCATGAACGCCATCGTCCCGTCGATCTTGTGCGGCTTCAACTCGGCATTGCTCGCGCCTTCCCAGCTCGCGACGTCGGGGCCGTGGCCGGCCATGAGGTTGTGGAGCGACAGGCCGCCCGGCGCGAAGCCGTCGGCCTTGGCGTCATAGGCGCCGTGGATCAGCCCCATCGCCTCGCTCATCACGTTGCGGTGAAACCAGGGCGGGCGGAACGTGTCCTCGGCGACCATCCAGCGCGGCGGGAAGATCACGAAATCGGCATTCGCGCGGCCCGGCACGTCGCTGGGTGAGGTCAGCACGGTGAAGATCGACGGATCGGGATGATCGAAGCTCACCGTGTTCATTGTGTTGAACCGGGCAAGATCGTAGCGCCACGGCGCAAGGTTGCCGTGCCATGCGACGACGTCGAGCGGGCTGTGGTCGATGGTGGTCGTCCACAAATGGCCGAGCGATTTCTGGACGATCTCGAACGGTTCGTCGCGGTCCTCATACCATGCCGCCGGGGTCTCGAAATCGCGTGGGTTGGCAAGGCCGTTCGCGCCGATCGGGCCGAGGTCGGGCAGCCGGAACAGGCTCCCGTGATTCTCCGCGACATAGCCGCGTGCCTCGCCGTCGGGCAGCAGCGCGCGAAAGCGCACGCCGCGCGGTACCAGCGCGATCTGTCCGGGCGCGATGTCGATGCGGCCAAGCTCGGTGAGCAGGGTCAACCGCCCGGCTTGCGGAACGAACAACAGCTCGCCGTCGGCATCGACGAAGACGCGCGCGTCCATGTCCTTGTTCGCGGCATAGACATGGACCGCCACGCCCTCAAGGTCGGCGGGGTCGCGGTTGACCAGCATCGTCGTCATGCCGTCGATCAGGTCGGTGCCGGGGGCGGGGGTGGCGATCGGGTCCCAGCGAAGCCGGTTGGGTGGAAGCGGATCGGCCGGGGCGCCGGCAATGAAGCGGTTGGCGCCTTCATAGCGGGTATAGGGCGGATGCTCGGCGCTGGGCCGCATCCGGTAGAGCCACGACCGCCGGTTCTCGTGCCGCGGCGCGGTGAAGGCGGTGCCGCTCAACTGCTCGGCATAAAGGCCATAGGCGGGGTGCTGCGGCGAATTGCGGCTGACGGGGAGCGCGCCGGGCACAGCCTCGGTCGAGACATGGTTGCCGAAGCCGGGGAAATAATCGGGCATGCCGCTTCCTAAACCTTCTTCGCGGGCCGGAAAAGTTGCCTGAGAAGTTGGATGCGGAAGCGGTGCCTGGTCCGCTCCCGCATCCGGTTCCTTCCCCCTTTGGAAGGAATGCCGAGGCCGGGTTGATCCCGGCTCTCCTCTCCAAACTCGTCAGGCGTCGACCTTGATCACCCCGCGGCGGATCTGGTCGAGCTCGATGCTTTCGAACAGCGCCTGGAAATTGCCGTTGCCGAAGCCTTCATTGCCCTTGCGCTGGATGATCTCGAAGAAGATCGGGCCGAACATGTTCTCGGTGAAGATCTGCAGCAGGATGCCTTCGTCGCCGACATTGCCGTCGATCAGGATGCGGTTCTTACGCAGGCGTTCGAGATCCTCGCCATGGCCGGGGACGCGCTTGTCGACCAGTTCGTAATAAGTCTCGATCGTGTCCTGCAGCTTGACGCCGCGGGCGCGCAGCCGTTCGACCGTGTCGTAGAT
The DNA here is from genome assembly GCA_035481255.1 of Sphingomonas sp. Taxonomy (GTDB): domain Bacteria; phylum Pseudomonadota; class Alphaproteobacteria; order Sphingomonadales; family Sphingomonadaceae; genus Sphingomonas. The sequence continues at coordinate 7,354 of DATIGZ010000474.1, forward strand.
ATCCGGCGTGGTCAGCGCGAGGTGCTGGATGCCCTCGCCATGATATTCGCGGATGAACTCCTCGATCTGGCTCTTGTCGTCCTGGCTCTCGTTCAAGGGGATGCGGATCGCCTTGTCCGGCGCGATCATCGCCTGGCTGAACAGCCCGGTCGCCTGGCCCTTGATGTCGAAATA
>DATIGZ010000475.1:0-6097 GCA_035481255.1 Sphingomonas sp.
CCGCCAGCCTCACCGCCCGTTTCCGCGACAAGCCACTCGACTTCCAGCCGGGCGAGAAGTTCGCTTACTCCAACTCAGGCTATATCCTGCTCACCGCGATCGTCGAAAAGGCAAGCGGCCAGCCCTATGCCGCGTTTGTTGCGGACAATATCTTCAAGCCGATGGGCATGGCCGACAGCGGCTATGATAGTCACGCCACGGTGATTGCACGCCGCGCGGCCGGCTACAGCCGGTCACCCGCGGGCACGGTCAACGCCGACTATATCGACATGTCGATCCCGCAGGGCGCGGGCGCGCTCTATTCGACGGCGCACGATCTGCACAAATGGCAGCGCGGTCTGTTCGGCGGCAAACTGCTCAAGCCCGACTCGCTCAAGGCTTATCTGACGCCGTTCAAGAGCAACTACGCGCTCGGCGTAACGGTCGTCACACGCGATGGCGCGACCACCGTCTCGCACGGCGGCGGGATCGAGGGTTTCAACACCTGGCTCGGCTATGATCCCGACCGCAAGCTTACCGTCGTCGTGCTCGCCAATCTCAACGGCAACGCCCCCGACCGGCTGGGGCAGGCGATGCTGACGCTCGCACGCGGCGGCAACGTCACGCTGGCAAGCGAGCGCAAGGCGATCACCCTCGCCCCGGAAGCGCTTACGGCCTATGCCGGAAGCTACGACATCAGCCCGACCTTCGGCTTCACCGTCACGGTCGAAGGCGGCAAGCTGATCGCACAGGCCACGCGCCAGCCACCGCTCGAGCTGTTCGCCGAAAAGCCCGATCACTTCTTCTTCCGCGCGGTCGATGCGCAGCTCGTCTTCACCCGCGACGCCGCTGGCACGGTGAATGGGGCAATACTGCATCAGAACGGGCGCGAAATGCCCGCGAAGCGGAAATGACCGACCGGCGGCGTCAGGCCACGGCGGGCGCGCCCGATAGCGGATCGGCACGCTCCGCGTCCGCGACATCCGGCGCGGCCTGATCCCGCCAGGGCTGCCGCACCCAGTTGCCGAAACTGCGCGGCTGCCGCGCCCCGGCGACGCCGACTTCGGGCCATTCGTCGTGCGCGGGCATGTGACAGGTACCGAACAGCCGATCCCAGACCGTCGTGAACGCGCCGAAATTCTTGTCGAAATGCCGCGATTCCAACGAGTGATGGATGCGGTGAAAGCGGTTGTCGACGATCAGCGCACGCAGCGGACCCAGCGTGATCCGCGTCGGCGAATGGATCCATACGACATGGCAGGACAGGATGAATCCGACGATCGCCGACGCCGGGTGCGCAACGCTCACCAGCAGCGAAAGCGGAATCTGTATCAGCAGCAACTGGACGATCGCCTCGCTCGGATGATGGTAGCTGTTGACGGCGTTCAGCTCTTCGATCGAATGGTGCACGGCATGCCAGCGCCACAGCCAGCGATGCTGGATGCGGTGGCACCAGTAGAAGAAGAAATCATGGATCACCGCGGCCATCACCGCGCCCAGGATCGCGGCCGCGACCGGCCCGCCGGCCAGCGCCTGTACCGACGGGATGGTGAAAAGCGGCCGCACGCCCAGCGCTTGCCACATGAACATCAGCAACAACGCCGACGCGAAGGACAGCGCCAGCAGCACGGCCCAGAAGCCCACCCCCAGCAACCGCAGGCGCAGCGAATGGCGCTCGCGCGGGTTGAACAATTCGAACGCGGTCAGCAAGGCGAACACCGTGCCCCAGCCCAGATAATGCTGTTTCAGCCCGGCAAGCAGGATGTCGGTGTCCATCCCGGCAGGGATAGGGCGTAAGCGCAAACGAGCGGTAAACACGCGCCGCCGCCCGCTCAGCCGAAGCAAAATCAGGGTTAGCCGCGCGCTAACCCGGACCCGCGAGCGGCAAGGTGCGTTCAGCGCGGATGCGTACCCCGGCCCTTCCCCTTGTCGCCCTGTTGCTGCTGAACGCCGGATGCGGGGGCGGGGGCGGAGGCGGGAGCGGCGGTGGTGGAGGCGCTGGCGTGATCGTTACACCCACGCCAACACCGACAGCGCCGGCGCCTACCCCCAGCCCGTCGCCTTCCGCCTCGCCGCTGCCCACCAGCTGGACGGGTGTCGCGGGCTACTACGATGTTCAGCCCGACATCGCCGGGTGCCGCGCGGGCACGCTCAAGATGGCGGTGAAGACGGAATTCCTCGCGCGCCTCAACGACATTCGTGCCCGCCACGGACTCGCGCCAGTCGTCTATTCGACCGACGAGGACGTCCAACAGGCCGATTCCTCACTGATGATGGCCGCCAATGTCGCGCTCAGCCATACGCCGCCCGCGAGTTGGCGTTGCTACACCAGCGGCGGTTCGGCGGGCGCCGGGGCGAGCAACCTGATCGGCGGCTGGGGCACCGGCCTGGGCTTCGACAGCGAGGACGACCTGTTGGCCGGCTGGCTGCGCGAAGGCGGCACAGCCTCGCTCGGCCACCGCCGCTGGATCCTCTACCCCTTCCTGCGCAAGACCTCTTACGGCCGCGTCTCGGCGCTCCTGCCCGACGGCCGCCGCGCCACCACCGCGTCAATGCGCGTGTTCGGTTTCGTCAGCGCCGGTCCCGCGCCCTCGACCGTCCCGTCCTATGTCGGCTTCCCGCAGGGCGACTATCCGGCGCGCTACTTCGCCCTCACCGACTATCTCTCCTTCTCGGTAGTGCCGAGCACGACCAACAACGGCGCCGACCGTTCGGTCGATTTCTCCACCGCGACCGTCACCGTGCGCGGTCCGTCCGGCGATTTGCCCGTGACCAACATCACCCGCGACAATGACGGCTATGGCATCGCCAACAACATTCAGTGGCGCGTGACCGGGCTCGCCGCCAACACCAGCTATACGGTGACCATCGCGGGCGTACGTGGCGCGCCGCAGACCAGCTACGGCTACAATTTCCGTATCATTCCCTAGCCGAACCGGCTTCTGCCACCCGGCACGCTCGGCTAGAGCGGTGGGATGACCCCGCCCGCTCTCGCTCAGCTCGGCACCGTCCTGCCGCTGCTCGACCTGTTCGGCATCGCCCTGTTCGCCGCGACCGGCGCGCTGGCGGCGGCACGCCACGCGCAGACGCTGGTCACCGCCACCTTCTTTGCGCTGATTACCGGGGTCGGCGGCGGCACGATCCGCGATCTGCTGATCGGCGCGCCGGTGTGGTGGGTGAACCATCCCTTCGTCGCCGCGCTGTGCCTTGGCGTCGCGGTGCTGATCTGGGTCACACCGCAGAAATGGTGGCATGGCGCCGCGATCGACTGGCTCGATGCGCTCGGCCTCGCCGCCTATGCAGTATTCGGCGCGGCGAAGTCGCTGAGCTTCGGTATTCCGCCCGTCCCCGCCGCGCTGATGGGCGTACTCACCGCCTGTTGCGGCGGCATCATCCGCGACGTGCTGGCGGGCGAGCCGTCGATCCTGATGCGACCCGAGCTCTACGTCACCGCCGCGGCACTCGCCTCGGGCCTTTATGTAGTGCTGATGCTCGCCGGGCTGCCGCTGCTTGTCGCCGCGCTGATCGCCGCCATCGCCGGCTTCGCGCTCCGCGCCGCCGCGATCGCGTGGAAGATCAAGCTGCCCGCCTATCGCGGCAGGCGTTAGGGCTCCATCAGCCAGCCGATCGCTGCCTCGCGGTCGTCGAACATCCCGAAATCGGGCCGCACCTGTTGCAGCCGTTTGACCTGCATCCGCGCGGTCGCGGTCTTCACCACGAACGCGACCTTGCGCGCCCAGATCGCGCGTACCGCCGGATTGTCGAAAGTCTGTTGCAGCATGTCGACCGTCGCCGTCGGCAGGCTGGGCACCGCGCTTCCGTCATAGAGCGTGACATGCTGGCCTACCGCGTCGCCGAACGACCGGACCGCGGCGCGCAACTCCTCGCCGACCCACGCCGCATCCTCTGGGCCCAGCATCTCGCGAATCTCGAGAATCACCAGCTTGCGCGGGCGATCAACCACGATCCGGTGCGTCAGCGGTGCCTGCATGGTGGGCCACGCCTAGCGCACCGCTACCACCAAGTCATTCTTAACATTGTAATAATGTGATGAATTACCGTCTCAGTCGCGGACGATCCCGGTTTCGCTGAACGGCTTGGGTTCGGCCGGCGGCGTGGTCGCGTCGTTGAGTTCGCACTGCCAGATGCCGATATCGACCCAGCGGCCTTCCTTGAACCCGATCTCACGCAGCTGCCCGGCGCGGCGGAAGCCGACCTGTTCGTGCGTGCGGATCGAATGGTCGTTGGGCAGCGAGATCACGCCGAGCGCCTGAGTGAAGCCCTGCGCGCGCAGCGTATCGATCAGCGCCTCGTACAGCAGCCGCCCGATCCCCTGTCCCTGCACCGCGCCCGCGACATAGACCGAAGTCTCGACGGCGAAGCGATACGCCTCGCGCTCGCGGAAGCGCGTGGCATAGGCATAGCCGAGCACGCCCTTGCCCTCGCCATTGGTCGCGACGATCCACGGATAGAGGCCGTTCGACGATTCCATCCGCGTGCGCATCTGGCGCGCGTCGGGCGGATCGAACTCGAAGCTCACCGTGCCGGTCAGCACATAGGGGGCATAGATGGCGGCGATCGCCGCGGCGTCGGCGGACTCGGCCGGACGAAGCTGAATCACAGGCCGACCCTCGCCAGAATGAGGTCGATCAGCCGGGCATCCGACCGCGCGTTGGTCGCGACGGGACCGAACGCGCCACACTCCAGACAGCGCGCCTGCATCGACGACCCCATCGCCAGCCGCTTCGCGTCGCCCAGCGCCTGTCCGAACACCGCGCGCCGGTCGGCGGCGATGCGGGCATAGATGTCGCCGCCGCTCTCGGGCGCGGCTTCCTCTTCCTCGTCGCCGGTGTCGGCCGCGAAGCCCGCGATCAGCGTCTCGAACCAGCTCGGCTGCTTCTCGAGGTGGAGCGCGTGAACCTTGGCGGGGTCGAGATTGGCGCGCTTCGCCGCCTCGGCGACCGCGTCATTGAGATTGCCGAACCGGTCGACCAGGCCCAGCTGGCGCGCGGTGCCGCCATCCCAGACGCGGCCCTGGCCGACCTCGTCGACCCGCTGCGGCGTCATCTTACGCGACTGCGAGACGAGGTTGATGAAGCGGCGATAGCCCTGCTCGATCCCCGCTTGCAAGATGCGCCCGGTCGGCTCGTTGATGCCGGCAAACACGTCGGGCTGGCCGGTCAGCGGGGTGGTCTTCACCCCGTCGCTGGTCACGCCGATCTTGCCCAGCGTGTTCTCGAAGCTCGGGATGATGCCGAAGATGCCGATCGATCCGGTGATCGTGTTCGGCTCGGCGAAGATCACGTCGCCCGGCGTCGAGACCCAATAGCCGCCCGACGCGGCCAGACTGCCCATCGAAACGACCACCGGCAGCTTCTGGGCCTTGGCCTGCAGGATCGCCTGCCGGATCCGCTCGGACGCCAGCGCGGAGCCGCCCGGCGAGTCCACGCGCACCACCAGCGCCTTCAACTTCTTCTCCGCCAGACCCTTGAGCAGCAGCGCCGAGACCGTGTCCCCGCCCGCTGTGCCCGGCCCGGCCTTGCCGTCGACGATCTCGCCCGCGACGGTGATCACGCCGATCGCATCGCCGCTCGTCGATGCCGGATTGGCCTCCAGCCAGTTGGCGAGCTTGATGCTCTTGAAATTGCCCGCGGGCTTGCCCGCGTCGGCGCCCGCGATCGCTGCCACGCGCTTACCGAACGCCAGACGGTCGCCCAGCTTGTCGACCAGTCCCGCATCGAGATTCGCCTTGGCGATGTCGCCATCCGCCGCCGCGACCACCGCGTCGGGCTGGGCGATCGTCTGCGCCAGCTTCGCCTTGGGCCGCGCCTTGGCGACCGCTTCCTGCCACTGGCCGAAGATCGTGCCATAGAGCGCTTCGTCCGCGGCCCTCGCCTCGGGCGACTGACCGGTCAGGATATAGGGCTCGACCGCCGACTTGAACTTGCCGACCTTATAGACGTGCGCGGTGACGCCGAGCTTGTCGATCAGCCCCTTGTAATAGAGCCGCGACCCGCCCGGTCCGCCGAACAGCGTGCCGCCGAGCGGGTTGACCCATATCTCGCTGGCATTGGCGGCGAGCAGGTATCCGCTGTCGGTATAGCCGGTGGCATAGGCC
>DATIGZ010000476.1:0-5652 GCA_035481255.1 Sphingomonas sp.
CCGCCGTCGCGCTGGCGGAAGCCGAAGGCCTGCCCGCGCACGCCGCCAGCGTGGCGAAGCGGCTCGGCTGAAACATCCGGCGCGTCAGGGGGTGACGTGCCGGGCGACCGCGCCTATATGCGCGCGCCATGCCTAGCCCAACCGCAAAGACCCGTTCGAAAGCCCGTGCCGCCGCGCGCCTCGCCGCCGTGCAGGCGCTGTACCAGCAGGAAATGGAGAACACGCCGCTTCCCCAGCTGCTGACCGAGTTCCATCAGCACCGGCTCGGCGCGACGATCGAGGACGCGGAGTATATCGAAGCCGATCCGAATTTCTTCGACGATATCGTCAAGGGCGTGGACGCGCGCCGCGACGAGATTGACGCGCTGATCGCCTCCAAGCTCAGCAGCGACTGGAGCTTCGACCGGCTCGATCGCCCGATGCGCCAGATCCTGCGCGCCGGCGCCTATGAACTGCTCGCCCGCAACGACGTGCCCACCGGCGCCGCGATCAGCGAGTATCTCGACGTCACCGACGCCTTTTACGACCGCCGCGAAAAGGGCTTCGTCAACGGCCTGCTCGACGCCATTGCCAAGGCGGTGCGGAGCTGACCGCAAGCCATCAGCCCTAATTCGTCACCCCGGACTTGTGCCGGGGACCACTTCTCCATCGCCGGAAGTGGGCGAGACGCTTGCCCGTTGCGCGGCCGCGACTTGCAATGTTGGATTTCATTTGCTCGTCTCTGACCGCGCCGGATGCCCTCCGGCCCGCTCTTTGACACCTTGAAATCCCATCCGCACGCGCCTGACACACGCGCGAAGAACATGCGTTTCGTGTCAGCTTGCCCTCAGGGCCGTGTCAGTTTCGCTCATTTTGAGTAGGCACCGTCAACTTAGCGCGGCGTGACGTCCCTCGCCCGCCCCAGCGCGGGCGGAACGATGACTTGCCCCTGCGCGAACAACGCCTCCAGCGCGTCGAGATCGAGCATCCCGCCGGCGACGTCCTTGCCCGCCTTGAAGGTGGTGAAGCCGTCACCGCCCCCGCCAAGGAAGCTGTTGACGGTCACCCGATAGGCGGCGTCGTCGCGCATCGGCTGGCCATCGATCATCGGCGCGATGATCCGCTGTCCTTCGGGCTTCGACAGGTCGTAACTGTAGGTAAGACCGGCCGGGAACAGCAGTGCGGTCCCGTCCTTCTTGGCGAACTGCTGCTCGAGGACCGCGCGCAGTTGCGCCCCCGTCATCTCCTTGACCTGCAAATTGTTGCCGAAGGGCTGGACGGTGTAGATGTCGCCGAACGTCACCTTGCCATCGGTCGCGGCGATCGATGCGCGCACCCCGCCCGGGTTCATCAGCGCCACCTGCGCCCCGCTCGCCCGCGTCGCGGCGAGCTGCGAGTCAGCGATCAGCAACCCCAGCGGGGACTCCTTCATGTCGTCATCTTCGTCGCGAAGGATCGGTGCGGAAGCCTGTCCCACCACCCGCTTCGCCCTCGGCTCAGCCGCCGCGGCGTAGCGTGCGACATGCGCGGCGACCGCCGGGTCGGCGGCAAAGGTCGGGAATGCTGTGCTGGGCTTCACCGGTCCCGCACGGCTCGTCGCCCCGTCGCCCTGCACGATGACCTGTACCGCATGCTTCGCCGTAACCCGCCTGGTCACAGGATCGAAGGTCAAGTCGATATCGGTCAGCATCACGCCGTTATTGCCCGCGCTGGTCAGCAGCACCGGTTTGGCGGGATCGGTCGCCGAATAGTCGCAGATATAGGCGCGGTGGGTATGGCCTGAGACGATCACGTCCACCGCAGGCGTCAGCCGCTGCACGATATCGACGATCGGTCCCGACAGTCCATCGCACTTCTCGGGCTGGTCGGAGCGCGCGGGGTAGCCGCCCTCATGCACCAGCATCACGACCGCATCGGCCCCCTTGGCCTTGAGATCCGCCGCCAGCCTGTTCGCGGTCTCCGCTTCGTCGGCGAAGGTGATGCCCCTGATACCCGCCGGATCGACATAGTTGCCGGTCAACCGTGTCGTCAGCCCGACAAAGCCGATCGTGACCTTGCGGCGCCCGGTTCCGAAACTGCGCAGCGTGGTGCCCGGGAGCAGGCTCGACCCGTCCGCCTGGATCGTGTTGCCGGCGAGATACGTATAGCTCGCGCCCTTGAACGGCTCGATCTGGCACGGCTCGACCTTGGTCAGTTTGGCGCAGCCGCCGTTCTGGAGACGCTTCAGCTCCTCCGTCCCGCGATCAAACTCGTGATTGCCGGCGGCGTTGATCTCAAGCCCGGCCATGCTCATCGCCTTGACCGTCGGCTCGTCGAGGAACAGCGAAGAGACCAGCGGACTGGCGCTGGTGAGATCGCCCGCCGCGACCACCACGCTGTGCGCCGCCTTCGCCTTCAACGACTTCACCGCTGTCGCGAAATAGGCCGCACCGCCCGCGGGTACCTTGGCCACCGATCCGTCGGCAGCCTGCACATCGATCGCTCGCCCCGGGGTCTCGAGTGCGCCGTGGAAGTCGTTGAAGGCGATGATCTTCAGCGTCAGCGCCGCGCCGTCGGGGCTCGCCGCCCGCTGCTGCGCACAGCCTGCCAGCGCCAGCGCGCCAAGCGCCGTCACAGTGATCCGCTTCATCGAAATGCTCCCGCGAGTCGTGTCGTGACCGCGGATATCAGCGCTGGCCCTAGCCGTCACCGACGCGTTCGATATCCGCGCCGACGCCCTGCAATTTCTCTTCGAGCCGCTCATAGCCGCGGTCGAGGTGATAGATCCGGCTGACCTGAGTCTCGCCATCGGCGACAAGACCGGCGAGGATCAGGCTCATCGACGCGCGAAGGTCCGTCGCCATCACCGGAGCGCCGACCAGCCTGTCCACCCCGTGCACCACCGCGGTGCGACCGCGCACATCGATGTTCGCCCCCATCCGCGTCAGCTCGGGAACGTGCATATAGCGGTTCTCGAAGATCGTCTCGGTCAGCACGCTCGCGCCATCGGCCTTGCACAGCATCGCCATGAACTGCGCCTGCATGTCGGTCGCGAAGCCCGGATAGGGCGCGGTCGAGAGCGTCAGCGGCTTGAGCGGGCCATTGGCGGCGATCCGCACACCATCGGCCTTCTCCTCGACGGTCACGCCTGCCTCGATCAGTGCGTCGAGCGTCGCGCGCATGTCGTCGGCCTTGGCGCCCTGAAGGAATACATCGCCCCCGGTGATCGCCGCGGCGCAGGCATAGCTGCCCGCCTCGATCCGGTCGGGCATGACCTTGTAGGTCGCGCCGTGCAGCCGTTCGCGGCCCTCGATCGTCAGCGTCTCGCTGCCGATCCCGTCGATCGACGCACCCATCGCGACCAGCAGGTTGCAGAGGTCGACGATCTCGGGTTCGCGCGCCGCATTCTCCAGCACCGTGGTACCCTTGGCGGTCGCCGCGGCCATCAGCGCATTCTCGGTCGCGCCCACCGATACCACCGGGAAGCGATAGCGCCCGCCCGCCAGCCGTCCGCCCGGCGCGGTCGCCTTGACGTAGCCCGCCGCCAGTTCGATCTCCGCGCCCATCGCCTCGAGCGCCTTCAAATGCAGGTCGATCGGCCGGTTGCCGATCGCGCAGCCGCCGGGCAGCGACACCGTCGCTTCGCCCGCCCGGCCCAACAGCGGCCCCAGCACCAGGATCGACGCACGCATCTTGCGCACGATGTCGTAGGGCGCGACCGTCGAGGTCAGGCGTGAGGCGCGGACGGTGAGCACGCGGCCGAAATCATTGGGCCGCGTTCCCTCGATCGCGGTCGAGGCGCCCAGCTCGTTGAGCAGATGCCCAAACCCGTCGGCGTCCGCGAGCCGCGGCAGATTGCGCAGCGTCAGCGGCTCATCGGTGAGCAGCGCGCAGGGCATCAGCGCGAGCGCCGAATTCTTAGCGCCCGAAATGGCGATGGTTCCGGAAAGGCGCTTGCCGCCGCGAATGAGGATACGGTCCATTTGCGGGCTTCTATCGACTCGCGGGCGCCACGCAAGCGTAGCGGCACTCGCCAGCCTCCAATGGCCCTGCTAGCCATACGGCATGGCCGATCCCGCGATCCTGAACTGGCGCCGCCTGGACGCCAACCTCACCACTTCCGGACAGCCGAGCGAGGAGCAACTCGCCCAGATCGCCGCGCTTGGTATCCGCGACATCATCAACCTCGCCTTGCACACGCATCCCAAGGCGCTGGCGGACGAAGCCGCGAGCGCCGCCGCGCTCGGGATGCGATACGTCCATATCCCGGTCGAGTTCGATGCGCCGGGCGAGGCCGACTACGCCCGATTCCGGTCGGCAATGGCCGAAGCCGGTGACCGCCCGGTCCATGTCCATTGTATCGTCAACGCGCGCGTCTCCGCCTTTCTCTACCGCCACCGCCGCGACAGTATCGGCGAGGATGCGGCACGCGCGGAGATGGAATCGGTGTGGAAACCGGGTGGGGTCTGGGCCGGCTTCATCGGCGACAAGGAAGCCGCGGATCGCGACCACCTCTATGCGGGCCGCGACTATTAGAGCTTACGCCTTCTCCAGCGTGCACTGGAGCGGGTGCTGGTTCTGGCGGGCGAAGTCGATCACCTGCGCTACCTTGGTCTCGGCGACCTCATAGGTGAACACGCCGCACACGCCGACGCCGCGCTGATGGACGTGAAGCATCACCTGAGTCGCCTGCTCCATGTCCATCTTGAAGAAGCGCTGGAGCACCAGCACGACGAACTCCATCGGCGTGTAATCGTCGTTGAGCATCAAGACACGATAGGGTGTCGGCTTCTTGGTCTTGGCGCGCGTGCGCGTGGCGACGCCCGTCGACGCGTCGCCATCGTCGTCGCGGTCGGCATCGTCTGCCATCGAAATCGGGTTGAGCGGCACTGTCATGAGGACTTCAAAAATATGGCACCGGTGAATCGAGGGCAAGGGCGCTAACCTCGATTTTCGATTTCTTTGGTTGCGGCACCGGCGGTTTCGGCGAAGCCGCACAACAAAAAGGGCGACCGCTCGCGCGACCGCCCCATTTGTTCGTCAGCACCGTGGCGTTCAGGCTGCGGTCTTCACCTTCTCGACCGCAACCGCGAAGCGGCTGGAGATCGGCTGAGCGGCGTCGCCGGCCAGCTTGATGAATGCTTCGGTGTTCTTCGAGGTCTCGGCAACGACCGAGTCGAACGCCGAGCGGACATAGTCGCTCTGCAGCTTGAAGAAGTCGGCCGGGGTCTTGACCGCCGACAGGCTCTTCAGGGTCGCGGTCGCGTTCTCGAACGACTTGCGGCTGTACTCGGCAGCGTCCTGGCCCAGCGCTTCGAAGCCCTTGGCGGCGATCTTGCCGCTCTCGACGAGCGCTTCGACATTGCCCTTGGCCAGCTCGGTCATTTCGCCGACCAGCTTGGTGTTCTTTTCGACCTGCGCCTTCGCCTTGTCGTTCAGTTCGGCGAACATCGCCTGGGTCTTTTCAATGGCTTCCATGGTATAAATTCCCTTGCTTGCGGTGTCCGCCATCTGCGGGGCGGTGTCTTCGATAATTTCGGTAACGGCTTCGACTGCGGGCTCGGCGACAACCTCGACCGCTTCTTCAACCTGTTCGATCGCAGCGGGCGCGCTTTCCGCGACCGTTTCGACGGTCTCGGCCACGACTTCCGCGACCGGCTGGACCGTCGCTTCGACAACCGGCTCGACCGGTGC
>DATIGZ010000477.1:0-5895 GCA_035481255.1 Sphingomonas sp.
CCGCTCTGGGACCGGATGCGGACGATGGAACTGCCCGAGCCGCTCCAGCTCAAGGTCGATGCGTGGCGCGCGCAGGGTGAACTAGTGCGGTATGAGTGGGAGACGTTTCAGGACCCGAGCTGGCTCAGCATGTATGCGGGCTTCGACGTGCATCCGCGCCGCTACAACGTCCGTGCGGATCAGTTCGATACCGATGAGCTGCGTGCGACGTTCGACCGGATGCGCGCGGCGGTCGCCGATACGGTCCGCATCGGTGTGCCGGGAGGGGACTTCGTCACGCGGCTGCGGCGATGAGGCGCGGCTAATCAGCGCTCAGCTTTTCCGCCACCATCGGGATCACCCTGGCCACGATCGCATCGATACCTGCGGGGTTCGGATGGATGCGGTCCGGCAGCATCCGCTGCTGGTCCGTCACCACTCCGTCGAGAAAGAAGGGATACAGAGCCGCGTCATAACGCTTCGCCAGATCAGCATAGATCGGATTGAAGCGATCGGCATAGTCGCGGCCCATATTGGGTGCGGCGACCATCCCGGTGAGCAGGATCGGAATTCCGCGGCGCTTCAGTTCCTCGCAGATCGCGGTGAGGTTCGCCCGTGTTTCCGCCGGATCGATCCCGCGCAACATGTCGTTGCCACCCAGGTTGACCATCACCAGATCGGGCTTGCGCTTCAGTCCGTCGAGCGTGAACGCCAGCCGCCGCAGGCCCGCCGAGCTGGTGTCGCCCGAAACGCCGGCGTTACGCACGGTCGCGGCGACGCCGCGCGCGTTGAGCGCCTTCTCGAGCCGCGTCGGGAAGCTCTCCTGCGGCAACACGCCATAGCCAGCGTAGAGGCTGTCGCCGAACGCGACCACCAGCCTTGCGTCGGCGGTTTCAGCCGGAGCGGTGTTGCCTTGGACCTTTGTAATCTCGGGCGCGGTCTGGTTCGCGGGATTATTCTCGCCGGAACAGGCGGCCAGCCCTTGGAGTAGCAGCAACGCGCCCGCATATGGGACAAGCTTATTGGTCAAGGACGTCATCTCCACACATGTCGATCGATCCGGTAGCGGATATCGCAATCCGCGCGCGCAATGTCACCCTGACCCTCGGCACGCGCGAAGCGCCGACCGATATTCTGAAGGGCATCGACCTTGAAATCGCACGCGGGAGCAGTGTGGCGATCCTTGGTCCCTCGGGCTCGGGCAAATCCTCGCTTATGGCGATCCTGTCGGGACTGGAACGCGCGAGCGGCGGAGAGGTGAGCGTGGCCGGCGTGGCTTATAGCGATCTCGATGAGGACGGGCTGGCGCGCGCGCGGCGCGGGCGGGTTGGGATCGTGCTGCAGGCGTTCCACCTTCTCCCGACGATGACCGCACATGAGAATGTGGCGGTTCCGCTGGAGCTGGCGGGCACGGCGGATGCGTTCGCGCGTGCCGGGGCGGAGCTGGAGGCGGTCGGGCTGGGGCATCGCCTCGCGCACTATCCGGTGCAGCTTTCGGGCGGCGAGCAACAGCGCGTCGCCATCGCGCGTGCGGTGGCAGGGCGGCCGGAGATCATCTTCGCCGACGAGCCGACGGGCAATCTCGACGGCGCGACCAGCGGCGTGATCATCGATCTGTTGTTCGAACGCCAGCGTGCGGCGGGGGCGACCTTACTGATCATCACGCACGATCCCGCGCTCGCCGGGCGCTGTGATCGCGTGCTGACGATGCGGGACGGACTGATCGTCGCGGACAGCGCCGCTTGAGCGCGCGGGGCGGAGCGGCGCGCGCGCTGGGCTGGCGTGCGAGCTGGCGGATCGCGCGGCGCGATCTCCATGCGGGCTTTCGCGGGCTCAGGCTTTTGCTCGTCTGCCTGTTCCTTGGCGTCGCGACGCTCGCGACGATCGGGAGCCTGACGGCGTCGATCACCAGCGAACTGTCGGCGCGCGGGCGTGTGCTGCTGGGCGGCGATGTCGAGGTGGCGATGACGCAGCGTCAGGCATCGGCGCCCGAACGCGCGGCGCTCGCCGGGCTGGGGGCGGTGAGCGACACGATCCGCACGCGGGCGATGGCGCGGCGCGCGGCGCCCGTGGCCGGCGCGCCCGATGCCGTGCTGACCGAGCTCAAGGGCGTCGATACGCGCTACCCGCTGTACGGCAGCCTTACACTGGCCTCCGGCGGCTACGAGCCGCTCGCACCGGACGCGGTGCTGATCGGCCGACCGCTTGCCGAACGGCTGTTGCTCAACCCGGGCGATCGTGTCCGTTACGGCGATGCGGAGTTCCGTGTCGCCGGCATCATCGCCGACGAGCCGGATCGCGTCGGCGAAGGATTCACGCTCGGCCCGGTCGCGATCGTCTCGCTCGACGGGCTGGCGCGTACCGGGCTGCTTCAGCCGGGCGCGCTCTACGAAACCAAGTATCGCGTTCGCCTCAACCCCGGGATCACTCCGAACGAGGCGGTGGAGCAGCTCAAGACGCGGTTCCCGACTGCCGGCTGGGAGTATAAGGATCGCGACCGTGCGGCCCCCGGCGCGGTGCGCTTCTTCGAGCGGATGGGGCAGTTCCTGTCGCTGATCGGTCTCGCCGCTTTGGTGATCGCCGGGATCGGCGTCAGCAACGGCGTCGCTTCGTATCTCGCGCAGAAGCGTGGCGGCATCGCGACGTTCAAGATTCTCGGCGCCACCTCCGCCGATATCAGCCGCATCTACCTGCTTCAGATCGGTGCGGCGGCAGCGCTGGCGGTGGGCGCGGGGCTGGTGGTGGGTGCGTTGCTGCCAATGGCGTTCGTTGTGATGGCCGGCGATCTGCTGCCGGTGGCACCCGGTTTCGGCGTGCACCCGCTGCCGCTCGCGACGAGCGCCGCCTATGGCTTGCTGATCGCCTTTGCCTTCGCGCTGCCGCCGCTTGCACGCGCGCGCACGCATCCCGCAGCCGCACAGCTGCGCAGCGGGGTCGAGCAGGCGCGGCGTATCGACTGGCGCAGCATCTTTCTGGTCGCGATTGCTGGCGCGCTGGTCGTCGCGCTGGCGCTCGTCACCGCGCGCGAACCGCTCTTCGCCGCGGCGGTGCTCGGGGCTGTCGCAGGGGTGCTGCTCATACTGCTCGGCATCGGGGAACTGATCCGCCGCGCCTCCGCCCGGGTGCCGCGTCCGCGCCGTCCGCTGCTGCGGCTGGCACTTGCCAATCTTCACCGGCCCGGTGCGCAGACCGTCGCGCTGGTGATCGCGTTGGGGCTGGCGCTCACCCTGTTCGTCACGCTCGCCGCGATCCAGACCAGCCTCGATGCCGAGATCGACCGCGCCGTGCCGGAGCGCGCGCCGAGCCAGTTCGTGCTCGATATCCCCTCCGAGGCGCGCGACCGTTTCGCCGCGCTGGTGAAGCGTGAGGCGCCCGAGGCGAAACTCAACATCGTCCCCTCGCTGCGTGGCACGATCACCGCCTATGGCAAGCAGCGCGTCGCCGACCTCGCGACACTGCCCGAGGGCGCGTGGTTCCTCCGCGGCGAGCGCGGCGTCACCTATGCGGAAACCCTGCCGCAGGGCAGCGAACTGGCGGCGGGTCAATGGTGGCCCAAGGACTATTCCGGTCCGCCCCTGGTCTCACTCGACCGTGAAGCCGCGCAGATTCTCGGCATCGGTGTCGGCGACACGCTGACGGTGAGCATACTGGGCCGCGAGATAGAGGCGAAGATCGCCTCGCTCCGTCAGGTCAATTGGGACACGATGGGGTTCAACTATGTGCTGGTCTTCTCGCCCAATACGCTGGCGAGCGCGCCGCACAGCCTGACCTCGACGATCGACATGAGTCCGGCGAATGAAGGCAAGGTCTCGCGCGCGCTGCTCGCCGCATTCCCGTCTGCGTCGATCATCGCGGTCAGCGACGTGCTGGGGCAGGTGCGCACGATCCTCGACCAGATGGCGACCGCGATCCTTCTGTCGGCATCGGTCGCGATCCTTGCGGGCATCGCGGTGCTGATCGGCGCGATCGCCGCATCACGACAGGCACGTACCTATGACAGCGTGATCCTCAAGACGCTGGGCGCGACGCGCTGGCAGATCCTGACGGCGCAGGCGCTCGAATACACGCTCCTCGCGCTGATCCTGGCGGCGCTCGCGCTGGGGTTGGGTGGAGCGGCAGCATGGTATGTGATCACGGGCGTATTTGAGTTTCGCTGGGCGCCGGACTGGGTTGTCGTGCTGGCGACCCTCGGCGCGGGCGCGGTGATCACACTAGGGATCGGCCTGCTCGGTTCGTTGCCCTTGCTCTCGGTGCGCGCGGCCCAAGCGTTGCGGCGATTGTAGGCGACGCCGCGCGATGGGTGTCAGACGCGTGCCATCGTCCGGCGCTCGTCACCGGTCCGGCGGCCGCGCCGCTCGGCGGCGTAGAGTTTCGAGCGCGCCCGGATCCCGAGCTGGCTCTCGATCATTTCCACCGCGTCGAGCAGCCTGTCCATGTCGACGCCGGTTTCAATGCCCAGCCCGTGCAGCATGTAGAGCAGGTCCTCGGTAGCGAGGTTGCCGCTCGCACCGGTCGCATAGGGGCAGCCGCCGAGGCCTCCCGCCGCGCTGTCGACGACCGCGACGCCAGTGTCGAGGCAGGCGAGGACGTTCGCCAGCGCCTGGCCATAGGTGTCGTGGAAGTGGATCGCGAGTTGGTCCACCGGCACCGCCATCGCGACCGTCCGGACCATGTCCCGCGCTTGCCCGGGCGTGCCGACGCCGATCGTGTCGCCCAGCGAAATCTCGTAGCAGCCCATTGCGACGAGCCGTTCCGCGAGGCTGGCGACCGCGGGGGGCGGCACCGTCCCTTCATAGGGGCACCCCAGCGCACACGAAACATAGGCGCGCACCGGGATCGCATGATCCCGCGCCATTCCCAGCACGTCCGCCGCCCGTTCGAGCGAGGTTGCAACCGAACAACTGATGTTACGATGACTGAAGCTCTCGGTCGCGGAGAGGAACAGCGCGATTTCGCCCGCGCCGGCGCCGATCGCGTTTTCCATGCCGATCGCGTTCGGGACAAGCACGGGGTAGCGAACCCCCGCAAAGGGAGTGATGCCGCGCAGCACCGCGTCGGTGCCCGCCATCTGCGGCACGCGCTTGGCGGATACGAAGCTGCCGGCTTCGATGCTCGTCAGCCCGCTGGCCGAGAGCGCGTCGATCAGCGCGATGCGCTGACGGGGCGGGATCGCCCAGGCTTCGTTCTGAAGCCCGTCACGCGGGCCGACCTCGACGATCCGCACCGAGGGGAGCGGAGTCATTGCGTGCCGCGCAGCTCGGCGAGGGCGAGCCCGGCAGCCTCCTCGTTGATCGACTTGCGATCAATCAGTCGCCGTGCGACCTCCGACACCTCATCCCCGACCGCCCCGACGGCGAAGGCGACGTTCTGGGCATGGAGCGACATGTGCCCACGCTGGATGCCTTCGGTCGCCAGCGCCTTCATCGCCCCGAAATTCTGCGCGAGCCCGACCGCGGCGATGATCCGTGCGAGTTGCTCAGCGGTCTCGACCTGAAGGATCGAGACGAGCGCGCGGGCAGTGGGATGGATCTTCACCGCACCACCGACCAACCCGACGGCGAGCGGAAGTTCGAGCGTGCCGGCAAGGTCGCCCTCAGCCGTCACTTCCCAGGTCGAGAGGCTGCGGTAGCGGCCGGTGCGCGCGGCATAAGCATGCGCGCCAGCCTCGACCGCGCGGGTATCGTTTCCCGTCGCGAGCACGACCGCCGAGACGCCGTTCATGATCCCCTTGTTATGCGTCGCGGCGCGATAGGGATCGTTATCGGCGAACTGGAACGCCGCGACCATCGCGTCGCGCACCTGCTCTCCGCCAAGCGCCTCGCAGGACCAGGTCGCGCGTGCGCGGACGACACGCCGGTCGGCGAGATTGGAGAGGATACGGAGCAGGGCGCGTCCACCGGTCCAGCGCGCCAGCTC
>DATIGZ010000478.1:0-12909 GCA_035481255.1 Sphingomonas sp.
CCCCGAACGCATCGCCGCGCTCGCCGGCGGCACGGCCCGCGCCGTGATCCTCAAGGACCGTCATCACATGCCGCACCGCGAAATGCCGGACGCGGTGCTGAACATGGTTCGCGACTTCACACAGGCGCTTTAGCTCGCCGGGTCGTACCCGAACTCGCGCAGCTCCTGCGCACAGCGGCACGCGACCGCGATCCTGCGCGCCCAGTCCTCCGCTTCCTCGCGTGTCGGCACCTCAAGCACGGCGAAGCCGCCCGTCAGCCGGCTGCCCGGATAGATGTCGGCGGACACCGATCCGTCGCCTGAGACCCGTACGGGGGCGACCGCCTCGTTGATCCCGCCGCCGAACACATAGACCCCGGCGGCCTTGGCCTCCTCGATCACCGCATGGGAATCGGCGGAGACGATCGGGTAATCCTCGTCGGTGAGCACCAGCGCCTCGGCGGGGAATGAGATGAGGTATTTGGTCATTTCGGCATGATGGATCGAAGACCCGCGGCCCGCAAGCCTGCCTCCCCTTCGCCGCGGCAATCGCGGAACGCGTCACCCGGCCGGAGGGGTGTCCGCATGCCGGATCCACCTGTCGGGCATTCGCTCCGCCAAACGTCGTCGCGTCATACGTATCGGCGAATATCGGCGCCGACATGTTCCACCATGTCTTCGCCAGGCGCTCGCCGCGAGCATCAGCCGTTGCCCGGCCACGGCGAAACCTGAAGGTGCAGCTCTCTGAACCGATATTTACCGGTTTTATTCTTCTACGTGAGCCAAATGGGTTTCATTCGGGCCGTCGACGATCCTCGATCCGGGAAAGCGGAACACATGCCGGCGCGCTTGCGGAAGACCGAAATTCGCGCGACGGCTATTCGCGCCAGCTCTTGTCGATCCTGTCGACCAGCCGCACCATTGCCGCGAAGTCCGCCGCGCCTGGCGCGATCGATGCCTGCGCCATATGCAGGTCGCGCTGGTGCACCGCGATGACCTCGTCCGGCACCGTCAGCGGTTTGCCCATCGACAGCGTCGCCAGCTGGATCTCGCATGCGCGCTGCAACGCCCAATGCTTGACGAACGCTTCGGGCAGGGTGCGGCCCATCGCCACGATGCCGTGGTTGCGCAGCAGCAACATGCGCTTGTCGTCCAGATTCTCGATCAGCCGGTCGCCTTCCTCGTCGCGCACCGTCACGCCCTCAAAATCGTGATAGGCGATCTGCCCGGCGAAGTTGCAGGCATAGAAGTTGATCGGCTGGAGCCCGCCCTCAAGGCTGCTCACCGCCATGCCTGCGGTGGTGTGGGTGTGCATGATGCAGTGGACGTCGGGCAGGTTGCGGTGGAACACCGAATGCTGGACGAAGCCGGCGCGGTTGACCAGATATGGGCTGCCGTCGACCTTGTTGCCGTCGATGTCGATCTTGACCAGGTTGGACGCCTTCACCTCGCTGAAATGGAAGCCGAACGGGTTGATGAGGAAGGTATTGTCCTCGCCCGGTACCTTCAGCGTGATGTGGTTGTAGATCATCTCGGACCAGCCGAGCATGTCGAATACGCGATAGGCGGCGGCGAGCTGCTGGCGCGCCTCCCATTCGGCGTCGGTCATGACGCGGGTGCTCTCGGCGGCGGCGGTGGCCATGGTCCCTCTCCATTTTTCGTGGTTGCGGTATGTATGCCATGACCGGGCGGGGCAGGGCAACTTGCCTTGCACGCGCGAAGCGGCTAGGGGCCACGACAGTCATCTGGGGAGTAGCCAGCCGTCTTCGGACGGGCCTCCGCGTCAACATACTTGGTCGAGAGACCATGGCGCGAAGGGAGCAGGGACTTCGGTCCCGTTCGGGCGAGACCAATGGCGCCATGCTTTCCGCTCAGGCCGGGCGGGAGGGTGTGGTGTCGTTGGAGTTTCGCATCGCCCGGCCCGGAGACCTGTCTTGGAAGCCTTCCTCACCTCCACCGCGCTGGTCGCGCTCGCCGAGATCGGCGACAAGACTCAGCTGCTCGCGATCGTCCTCGCCACCCGCTTCAAGCGGCCGGTGCCGATCGTGCTCGGCATCCTCGTTGCCACGCTCGCCAATCATTTCCTCGCCGCGCTGGTCGGGCAACAGGCTGCGGCATGGCTTGAGGGCGCGTGGTTCCGTTACTTCATCGCGGCCTCGTTCATCGCCATGGCGGCATGGACGCTGATCCCCGACAAGCTCGACGATCTGGAAGACAAGCCGGCGAAATTCGGTGCCTTCGTCACCACCGTCGTCGCCTTCTTCCTCGTCGAAATGGGCGACAAGACCCAGGTCGCGACCATCGCGCTCGGCGCGCGCTTTGCCGAGGTCGGCTGGGTCACCGCGGGGACGACGCTCGGCATGATGATCGCCAATGTGCCTGCGGTCTTCCTGGGGAACGAGCTGGTCAAGCGCGTGCCGCTCCGCACGGTCCGCATCGTCGCGGCCTTGCTGTTCCTCGCCATCGGCATCTGGATGCTCGCGCAGACCGCGCTGGCCGGATAGGCTGGCGCGCATGAGCGACATGCGAACCTGGCTGGCGATCGAGACCGGCGGCACCAAGCTGCTCGCCCGGCTGGTGCAGGGCGATGCGATCGTCGCCGA
Source organism: Sphingomonas sp. (assembly GCA_035481255.1). Taxonomy (GTDB): domain Bacteria; phylum Pseudomonadota; class Alphaproteobacteria; order Sphingomonadales; family Sphingomonadaceae; genus Sphingomonas. The sequence goes on from DATIGZ010000478.1 coordinate 2,583, forward strand.
GCAGCGCTGGGCGACGACGACTCCCGAAGCGGCGGAGGCGGAACTGCTCGCCTTTGCCGGCCACACCCCGCTTGCCAGTGCCGGCATCGCCGCATTCGGGCCGATCGTCGTCGATCCGGCCGCCCCCGATTACGGGCAGGTGCTGGCGACTCCCAAACCCGGCTGGACCGGTGCCAACCTGCGTGCCGGACTCGAACGGGCGCTGGGCGTGCCGGTCGCGGTCGATACCGACGTCAACGCCGCCGCGCTGGCCGAGGCGGCGGCGGGGGCGGGACAGGGCTGTCCCGGCCTCGCTTATGTCACCGTCGGTACGGGTATCGGCGCCGGGCTGGCGCGCGACGGGCACACGCTGACCGGCGCGTTGCACCCGGAAATGGGGCATGTCCCGGTGCTGCGCTTCGAGGGCGACGCCACGCCCAGCACCTGCCCCTTCCATGCGAGCTGTGCCGAGGGGATGGCCGCCGGGCCCGCCCTGCAACGCCGCCTCGACGGGCGCGCGCTCGAAGACTCGCCCGCCGATTTCGCCGCGGTGGCCGACTATCTCGGTCAGTTCTTCGCGACGATCGTGCTCGCCTGGTCGCCGCACCGCATCGTCGTCGGCGGCGGTGTGATGGAGGTCGCGGGACTGCGCGATGCCGCGAGCGAACGGATGCGCGCTGCGCTGGGCGGCTATGGCGTGGGCAGCGCCGCCGCGCAGCCGGACTTCATCCGCCCCCCCGCGCTCGAACATGCCGGGCTGGAGGGCGCACTGATCCTCGCCCGGCAGGCTGCGGCGCGCGCGCTCTAGCGTAGCGCGGTCAGATGCCGTCGCGGTCGAGCGGCATCACGTTGATGAAGCGGTTGCGCGCGTCGAAGCTGCAGCGGAAACGCTTGATCCCCTCGCGGCCCTTGTCGGCGGTCCCCTCGATCCGGGTGCCGCCGCCCGGCGCCGCAACCAGCCGTCCGGTGCGGACATAGGCCGGGCGCAGGCTATACAGTCCCGCCGCCTCGCCACGGCAATAGGCACCCATGTTACCCGCGGAGATCGGCTGGCCCGAACCGGTGCCCGGGCCTCCGCCGGGGCCGCCCATCTGCCCGCTCACCTCGATATCGATTGAATAGGTCGCACTCTCGCCCCGCCGGGCGGCGTTGCGCATCAGATAGACGCGGATGCGATAATCCCCGGTCTGGGGAAGCTTCCCGCTGAAGCTGTTGCCGCGGATCGATCCGTCGAACATCGCGCTCTGCGCCCTCGGCGCGATCACGTTGAAATAGGCGGAGCGGTTGCTTGCGCGCATGCTCACCCGCAGCGCCTGCCCGGCCCGCGCGCCGACGATATAGTCGACAGTCGAATATCCCCGGATCGTCCCGCGCACGACCTGTGCGGAGGCGCCGCGCGGAAACTGCACGCGCTCGCTGCGGGTCGGCGACTGGGCCACCGCCGGTGCGACGGCGCACAGGCTGGCGGCGGCAAGTATCAACGTCTTCTGCATGCGGAATCTCCTTGGCGGGGAAGGTGCCGCGGAAACGCTATCAGCCGGCTTTTGTTGCGCAAGGCCAACCAATTTCCCGTCAGCCTTCCGGCGGCATCACCCAATCGGATTTGAGGCCGGTTTCGGAGAGGTATTTGGTCGTCGCCCAGCCGCCATCGACCAGAATCGTCTGGCCGTTGATCATCTCGGACGCGGGCGAGCAGAGGAAGGCGATGACGTTGGCGATATCCTCCGCCCGGCCCAGGCGGGGGTAGGGCGTCATATGGACATTCATCTTGATGAACCCCGGATCGTCCAGCCGACCCTCGGTCATCGGCGTCGGTACTACGCCCGGCGCCACCGCGTTGCAGCGGATGCCGCGCGCGCCATAATGCGCCGCCATGTGCAGCGTCAGCCCGGTCAGCCCCGCTTTCGCCGCCGAATAGGGGCCTCCGCGCAGGCCTCCCACCACCGCGAAGGTGGAGGTGACGTTGACGATTGAGGCTCCTTCCTTGAGGTGCGGCAGCGCTTCCCGCATCAGCCGGAACGGCGCGCGCAGCATCAGCGACAGCACATAGTCGAGCGTCGCGTCGTCAGTGTCGCCCACCGGGGTCGGCCGCCCGATCCCTGCATTGTTCACTACATGGTCGACCCGTCCCCACCGATCGATCGCGGCATCGACCACCCGGCGGGGCGCATCGTCCTTGGTCAGGTCGACAGACAGAGTGGTAAGGAGCGCCGGGTCCGCCACCACATCGGTCAGCGCGGCGAGCTTGGCTTCATCCCGGCCCACGCCCAGTACGGCGATGCCCGCCTCGGTCAGCTTCCTGACGGTCTCCAGTCCGATGCCGCTACCGGCACCGGTGACGATTGCGACCCGCATATCCCCTCCTTGGCTTTCTCGTTCGCTTGACTATAGAAGATGTCCATACATATTTCATCACAAAGTTGATGGTGGGTGGAGAGGTGATGGCGGGCGAGGAGCTGGCGGCTGAACGGATCATCGCGGGACGGCGACTGCGCTGGGATGCAGCGCGTGCAGCGGATGCCTACGGGCGCGGGTGGTGGAGCCGCGACACGCTCGGCGCGATGCTCGGGCGGGTCGCGAGCGATACGCCGGAACGGGTGGTAATCGAGGACGGCCGCCTGCGGATCGATTGCGCGTCGTTGTACCGCGACGCCCGCGCTCTCGCTTCTGCTATGCTGGAAACCGCGCTGCCCGGCAGCGTTGTTTCGATGATGCTGCCCAACTGGCATGAAGCGGCGATCGTCTATCACGCAGCCACGCTGGCGGGGATGGTGGTGCATCCTATTCTCCCCTCGATGCGCGAGCGTGAGATTGCGTTCATGCTCGACGACGCGCGCAGCCAAATGGTATTCGTGCCCGGCGAATTCCGTGGGCGAGACTATGCTGCGATGCTGCAGGGTGTTTGTGCCGGGCTGAGGAAGTCGCCCCGGATCGTCGCGGTACGTGGCAAGTCGTCTGGTCAAATTCTATTCGAGGATATGCTGCGGGATCCGGTACCGCGCGACTTGCCGCCAGTCGATCCCGATGCGGTGCGGATGATCATGTACACCTCCGGCACTACCGGGCGGCCCAAGGGGGTGATGCACAGTCAGAATTCGATCCATGCGCTGATCCGCCAGTTGGGCAGGCACTGGCTGATCGCGCCCGGCGACCGCTTTCTGGTGCCGTCGCCGGTCAGCCATATCGGCGGGTCGATCTACGCGTTCGAGATGCCGGTGATGCTCGGAACCTCGGCGGTGCTGATGGACCAGTGGGATGCGGCGGCGGGAGTTGCCGCTATGCGTGATCGTGGCGTCACCCATATGGCGGGTGCGACGCCCTTTCTCGAGCAACTGCTCTCCGCCGCGCAGGCTGCGGATGAGCGTCTTCCCGACCTCAAACTGTTTGTGTGCGGCGGGGCAGGCGTGCCTCCTGCGCTGATCGAAGCCGCTGCGGCGCATTTCACGGGCGCCGTCGTCACCCGTGTCTATGGATCGACCGAGGTGCCGGTGGTCACGGTCGGGACGACCAATCGCGGCGATGTCGCGCATGCCGCCCGTACTGACGGGCGCGCGGGAATAGCGGAGGTGCGGCTTGTCCCCAGCGATGTGTCGGGCGGGCGGGAGATTGTCGCGCGCGGGCCGCAGATGCTGGTCGGCTATCATCGTGCGGAGGATGAGGCGTCGGCCTTCGATGCCGATGGCTTCTTCCGAACCGGCGATCTGGGGGAGTTGGTCGATGGCGACTATCTCGTCATCTCGGGCCGCGCGAAGGATATCATCATCCGCAACGGCGAGAATATCGCGCCCAAGGAGATCGAGGATCTGCTGGCCGGCCATCCGGCCGTCGACGAGGTCGCGATCGTCGGTCTTCCCGATCCGAGAACCGGCGAACGCGCCTGCGCGGTAACGGTGCCGCGTGCCGGACAAGCCCCTGATCTCGCCGGGCTGACCGCATTCCTCCGGTCGGCGGGCGTGGCGAGCTTCAAGCTGCCCGAGCGGCTGGAGTTGTGGGACGCGCTCCCGAAAAATGCCACCGGCAAGGTGGTGAAGCACGAAATCCGCGCCACATTGCTGGCGCAGGACGGAAAGGGCGATCGATGAGTGATGTGGCGGAGGGGCTGAAGGCGGCAATGCGGCGGATGCCTGGGCCAGTGGCGCTGGTGACGACCGCGGATCCCGTGGACGGCGCCTATGCGGGGCTTGCGGCTTCGGCGGTGATCCCCGTGTCGATGGAGCCCCCGTCGATGCTCGTCGCGATCAATCGCGGCGCCAGCGCTCACACGACGCTGGCGCGGGCCGGGCGCTTCTGCATCAACTTGCTTTGCACCGGCCAGACCGGTCTGGTGCGGCTGTTTTCAAGCTCGGAGCGACGCGCGGAGCGGTTCGCGGGGGGCGGGTGGCGCGACCGCGACGGCCTGCCTTATCTGCCGGCCGCCTGCGCCAGCATCTTCTGCACCGTGGAGACGACCCAGCATTTCGGTACGCACGAACTGTTCGTGGGCGCCGTCGATGCCGTGATCGCAGGGCATGGTACCGAGCCGATGGGCTGGATCGAGGGCGATTTCGCGCGGATGCTGGGGCTTCAGACTCAATTCGTCTAGAAATGTTACGGACATGTTTTGCCATTCAGCTCGCTTGACAGCTTTATGATCGCGATATTAGTCTGGACAAAATAGAGGGTCCGCGATTCATTAGGTGCGGGCGCAGATAGGACTCGCCGGCGGCCTGCTGGCCGGCGAATGAGGAGACGGTCCATGAAGGTCAATATCGGCATCGGTTGTCACAATTCGAAGGACTGGGACCGCTTCATCGCGGGTGCCTGGGACAAGCCGATGGAGACCCCAGACCACGACATCGTCATGGCCGCGATCGAAATGGGCGATATGGCCGAGAAGCTGGGCTTCGACGGTATCTGGGCGCCCGAGCACAACGGAACGCCCTATGGCATGACGCCTAATCCGATTCAGTTGCTGACCTACTTCGCCGGACGGACGGAGCGGGTGAATTTCGGCACGATGGTCGCGGTGACGCCGTGGTGGCACCCGACGCGGCTGGCGCACCAGATCGCCTATCTCGACATCATCTCCAACGGCCGCTTCGATACGATCGGGCTTGGTCGCGGCGTCGCCAAGTCGGAATTCGACGCGGTCGGCGTCCCGCGCGATGAAGCCCGTCAGCGTTTCGACGAGACGATCGACATCCTCAAGCTCGCCTTCACTCAGGAACGCTTCTCCTATGATGGCGAGATCTTCAAGCTGCCCGAAATGTCGATTCGGCCGCAATATCGCTCCAAGGATCTGGCCGAGCGCTTCTATGGAGCGTCATCGACCGGACCGTCGCTGGAGATTAACGCGCGCCGTGGCCTCAAGCCGCTGTTCGTCGGCAACAAGTCGATCCAGGCGGCCGGCGAAGAGGTGAAGCAGGTCAACACCTTCCGTCAGGAAATGGGTCTGCCGCCGTGCCAGCCCAAGAATGTGCTGTTCATGTTCTGCTCGACCGACCCCGAGGCTCCGGCACAGGCGGCGGAATATATCAACGACGCCAACCGCGACGTGACCGTCCATTACGGGTTCGGTGATCCCAAGAATTTCGAGGGCGTGAAGGGCTATGAATCCTACGCCGCGCGTCAGGCCTATGCCACCGCGCCGCAGCAGGGTGCCGGTCAGCCCGCCGTCGCGGAGGAGGCGCAGGGCCAGAAGAAGAGCCCCGGCTATGACGAGACCAACCTTCTGATCGGCCCGCCCGAGGTGATCATCGAGCGGATCATGGCGGGGCAGAAGGAGGCGTCCTTCTCCGAGGTGACGATCCTGCCCAATTTCGGCTCGATGCCGATGGACGCGGCGCACAAGAGCCTGCGCCTGTTTGCCGAAGAAGTGCTGCCGGTGATCCATAAGATGGATGCGCCGCTCCAGCCCCATGTGCTTCCCGATCCCAAGGCGGTTGCCGCCGCCTGAGGGTATGGGCGCGGCGCTTTGGGGAAAGCGCCGCGCCCTCAAAGCTGATCCGACAATGTTCTAACCGGCGGATTCCGATCCGCCGCGGCGCACCCGCGCGTCCGGCGCGCGAGCAGGAGAGGGGCGAATGGCGAGCGACGTAACCTATGAAGTTCAGGGCCGCGGCTATACCGGCTATCTGGCGGACGGATCGGGCGGAAAGCCTTCACCCGGCGTGCTGGTGATCCACGAAGCCAACGGTCTGGGCGACCACGCGCGCAAGAAGGCCGATATGCTGGCCGAGGCCGGCTACGTCGCCTTCGCCGCCGATCTGTATGGCGAGGTTGCCGATACGCTCGACGACGCGATGAAGCTCGCGGGGCCGCTGATGACCGATCCAGACGAACTGCGCACCCGCTGCAAGGGTGCGCTCGACGTCCTGCGGCGCCAGTCGAACGTTGACTCGAGCAGGCTCGCGGCGATCGGCTTCTGCTTTGGCGGCAGCGCGGCATTGGAGTTGGGGCGGTCGGGTGCGGATTTGCGCGCGATCGTCGGCTTCCATTCGGGGCTGAAGACATCGCGGCCCGAAGATACCGCGGCGGTCAGGGCGAAGCTGCTGCTGTGTCTCGGCGATGCGGATCCGCTGATCTCCGGCGAGGTGCGCGACGCGTTCATGGACAATGTCCGCGAGGCGAAGCTCGACGCTCAGATGGTGCTTTACTCGGGCGTCGGCCACAGCTTCACCAATCCCGAGGCGGAACGCTTTGGGGTTGCGGGTTGTCATTACGACGTGACCGCCGACCGGCGCAGCTGGGCGGCGATGCGCGCCCTGTTCGACGAGGTATTTGCCTGAGGAGGCCGCGATGGACTTTCCCAAACTTTCCAAGGGCGATCTGGGCCCGGATCAAACCGAACTGTGGAACGAACTGACGACCGGCCCGCGCGGCTTCTACACCGGCGGGCCGGACACCAGGGCGCTGCCCGAGCTGTACAATGCCTGGCTGCAGTTCCCCGAGTTCGGCCAGCTGATGCTCAAGCTTGCCGACTCGATCCGCGCACAGCCCGACCTCAGCGCAAAACGGCGCGAGATACTGGTCCTCACCACCTCGGTGAAGCTCGGTTGCCGCATCGAGTATGATTTCCACTCGGTCTTTGCGCGGCATCAGGGGCTGAGCGATGCGGTGATCACAGCGATCGGGGAGGGGGCCGATCCACCTTTCGACGATGCCGGCGACCGCGCAGTGTACGATGCCAATATCGAGCTGGTGAAGACTGGCACCCTCACCGATACGACCCGTGATGCCGTGACGACGGCGATCGGGCTGCCGGGACTGATGCAGCTGATCGCCGCGGTCGGGCTGTACACCGTGGTTGCATATTCCTCGAATGTCGCACGGGTCGAGATGGCCAAGGATTTCAAGGCCGATGGCGACAAGCTCAAGAGCTTCTTCGACAATAACGAAGCCTGATCGGCCCGCCTTCACGTCATCCCGGGCTAGACCCGGGATCCTGCTTCTTCTCCCTGGAAAATAGCTGGACCCCGGCTCAAGGCCGGGGTGACGATGTGGCCTTACCGATTCCAGAATTCGGCAGGCGCAGACGCATATTCCAGGTAGTGACCGAGCGTGTCGCGCGTATCGATGTAAATGAACCGGGCCGCTTTGTAGCTGCCCGCCATCACCACCCTGCGTCCCAGCTTCTCGTGCTCGGCGCGCACGACGTCGACATCGTCGCAGCGCATGGCAATATGATGCAGCCGCATCGGTTGGTTGGGGGTTAGAAAATCGGTGAAGATTCCGATTGCTCCTGATACCGGCTCAAGCAGCTCGATCGTGAGGTGTCCGACAGTGGCGATCGCGACCCGCATCGCGATGTCAGCCTCGCCTTCGGGGGTCCAGACCCGGTTTTCGATGTAGCTTTCGCCCGTCAATCCCTTGAATTGGGGAACGCCGAACTGTTGCTCCATGATCTGTACTGCCTTGCTGATCTCGGATGTCGCATAGGCAAGCTGATACTGGTTCTGATAGAACATGGCGCTCTCCTTGGTTCGGCGGTCAGATGACGCCGTGGTTGATGTAGGCGGTCTTGGTTTCGGTGAAGAATTCGGCTGTCGCCGCGCCCTGTTCGCGCGCGCCGTAACCTGAGGGCGAGCGGCCGCCGAAGGGGACGTGATACTCGGCGCCCGATGTGGGCGCGTTGACCACGACCATGCCCGCGCGGACGTTCCGGCGGAACTTCTCGGCAGCGGACAGGCTGGTGGTGCAAATCGCGGAGGACAGCGCGAACTCGCTGTCGTTGGCGATGGCCAGCGCCTCGTCGAGATCGGACGCCTCGATCACGCCGGCGACCGGGCCGAACACTTCTTCCTGCGCGAGCCGCATCTTCGCCCCGACGCCCACGAACAGCGCGGGGGCGAGGTAATAACCCTGAGTCGGCCGCTCCAGCCGCTCACCGCCGCACATCAGTTCAGCGCCTTCGTTGCGGGCGATTTCGACATAGGAAAGGTCCTTGGCGAGCTGCGCCTCGGTCGCGACCGGGCCGATCTCACTTCCGTCCGCGAGCGCATGGCCGACGCTTAGCGCCTGCACCTTCGCGGTCAGCTTCTCCACGAACGCATCATGGACACGGCGTGTCGCGATCAGCCGGCTCGAAGCGGTGCACCGCTGCCCCGTCTGGTAGAAGGCGCCGTCGAGCGCGACCTGAGCCGCCTGATCCAGATCGGCATCGTCGAGCACAACCAGCGGGCTTTTGCCGCCAAGCTCGAGTTGCACCTTCTTCATGTTCAGCGCGGCGCGTTGTAGTACCCGGCGGCCGGTGGGCGTCGATCCGGTGAAGCTCACCGCATCGGTTCCGTCGATCAGTGCCTCGCCCAGTTCCGCGCCCGCCCCATGGAGCAGATTGAACACCCCTGCGGGCACGCCCGCGTCTACCAGAATCTGGGTCAGCGCCGCGCCGCATGCCGGAGTGAATTCGGACGGCTTGAACAGCACCGAATTGCCGTATGCGAGCGCCGCGGCGATCTTCCACGCGGCGGTGGCGAACGGAAAGTTCCATGGCGTGATCAGTGCAACGACGCCGACCGGTTCATGCTCGACGACGATGTTGAATCCGTCGCGCACACTGGGGAAATGTCCGCCCGCTCGGCGCACGGTCTCGCCCGAGTAGAAATGGAAGATCTGCCCCGTGCGGATCACCTCGCCCCGCGCGTCCTTGCGGACCTTGCCTTCCTCGCGCGCGAGCAGTTCGGCAAGCGCATCGGCGTTGGTGTAGATCGCGTTGGCGGCGCGCAGCAGCAGATCGGCGCGCATCTGGACATTGGATCGGCTCCACGCTTGCTGCGCCCGACGCGCGGCGACGATCGCCTCCTCGACCTCACCGATACCCGCCCAGCAATAGTCGCCGATCGTATCCCTGAGGTCCGAGGGGTTGAGGCTTGCTTCCCGTCGTGCGGTTTCACGCCACTGGCCGTTGATCAGCAGGCGATGTTCCAGTCCGTAGCTCATATCCGTGCACTTTCGATCAGTTCGATATCGTACCCGTCAGCATCGCGGACAAACGCGCGCCGCGGCGCGCCAGGATGCGTCAGACGCGGTGTTTCGGTGCATTCAAAGCCAAGCCCGGTCAGCCGTTCGACGGTGGCCACGACATCCGCCACGCCAATCGCGACGTGGCCGTAGCCGGCGCCGTGCGTGTAGGTTTCGCCGGGTTGGCGGTAGCAGGTCAGTTCGATGCTTCGCCCTGCGTCGCCGCTGTCATAGCCGACGAACAGCGCGGTCACGCCGCCGCGAAAGTCGATCTCGACCCGCTCGCGTTCGGCCATGCCCAGCCCGTCGATATAGAAGCTCCGCGCGCGGTCGAGATCCGCGATCCGAACCATGGTGTGCAGCACACGGGGCTGGCCGTCATTGGGGCCAAGGATCACACCCTTCGTGTCGAAGGGCGGTGCATCAGCGGACTGTTTCACCCGCCGCGTCCGCACCAGTTCGATCGCGTAGCCGTCGGGATCGCGCACGAATGCGCAGCGCGGCCCGCCCGGCGCGATCACGCCCGGCTCGAGCATCACCTCCGCTCCCATGGCTGTGGCGCGCCCAAACACGGCATCAACGTCGTCCACGCCGATCGCGACATGGCCGTAGCCCGTGCCGTGCGCGTAGCCGTCAGCGCCGCGATAGTGGACCAACTCGAGCAGCGCCCCGCGATCCGCGCCCTCATATCCCAGGAACAGTGCGGTCGCGCCCTTGTCGGCAACCTCGATGCGCTCGATCTCCGCCATCCCAAGTGCACTGGTGTAGAAGTCCAGCGCCCGCTCGACCGCACCGATCCGCAGCATCGTGTGCAGGATGCGCGGCCGTCCGTCGCGTGGGCCAAGCAACATGCCACGCGGATCGAAGCTTGCCATCACCAGTCTCCCAAAAACACGAACGGCGGGCGGGG
>DATIGZ010000479.1:0-11587 GCA_035481255.1 Sphingomonas sp.
GTCCCATCTCGCGCCGGATACGACCCCGCCATCGCGGTGCGGTTCCGGCGCGAGATGGGACCGAGGCAGATCGCCGGCATGGTGCGCAGCCGCTCGCACCCGCCGCTCAGGGACCGTATCGCCATCGCCGAGGCGGAGGCCGCGAAGATCGCGGCGGCGGGCGGCAAGGCGCCGCTCCCGGCCTTCTACGCCGAACGGAATACGCCGCTCGACGGCAACTGGAAGCCGCTGTTGCCGCGTTAGGCATTGGACGGGCGTGACCAGTCGGCGGCCCTCGCGTCACGTAAACTGCTCTTCGGCCGTCATCCCGGCCTCGTGCCGGGATCCACACGGAGACGAACTGGAAGCCACAGGTTCTATCCCATCGCCTGCGGCACCGTGGATCCCGGCACTAGGCCGGGATGACGGATGAGTGACCGTGGCGACCCATTGCGGACCGAGGCTCGTTAAGGAGAGTCGCACGTCAGGGTGCCGTTCTCAACAAGCCAAACCTGAGCCGGCAGGGCGGGCAAAGCGACCAGCAGGAACAGCACGTAAGGACCGCGCAGCCAGGAAACGAAGAGTGAAAGCGCCCCACAAAGAAGCGCGATCAGGAAAAGGAGGTGCAAGATACCGAAGAGCGCTCCGAGCGTGCTTGAGGCAGGGCCGGTGCAAAGAATTGACATGCTGAGCAGAGGTCCGCTGGCCACGATTAAGACGGCAAGCTGTAACGACATTAAAGTCGTTATGATTGCCGGTCCTTTCGTTCCAAGAATCCATGGCCTCATTCGACCAAGGCTAGGTCAGGAAATGACGATTTTCCACCCAGTAGCAGCAGCCTACACCGCGATCTTGAACGGCGGGGCCGCCTCCCCGGCCGCGGGCTGGTCGGGCCAGATGCCGCGCGTGTCATAGACCTGCTTGTCGGCGCGCTCGGCGAGCGGGACAGATTTGAACACGTCGTGATCGACCAGCACGATCAGGATCGGGCAGGTCTCGAGCGCGGTGTCGATGTCGATCAGGCTCGCGCCGGTCTTTGCGATGCTCTCGGGCAGCGTGCGGGCATAGGGCTCGACGATGCGGATGCGCGATCCGTGGCGCGCGGCCAGTTCTTCCGCGACGTGCAGCGCCGGGCTTTCGCGGAAATCGTCGATATTCGCCTTGAAGGCGAGGCCAAGGCAGGCGACCGGCGCGCCCGGCAGCGCGGCGATCAGCGCTTCGGCGCGCTCGATCGTGTAGCCGACCTTGCCGTCATTCACCTCGCGCGCGGTGCGGATCAGCGGGGTGTTGTCGCGGTCCGCGGCCACCAGGAACCAGGGGTCGACGGCGATGCAGTGGCCGCCGACCCCGGGCCCGGGAGAAAGGATGTTCACGCGCGGATGGCGATTCGCCAACCGGATCACCTCCCACACGTCGATGCCCATGCCGTCCGCGACGATCGACAGCTCGTTGGCGAAGGCGATGTTGACGTCGCGGAATGCGTTCTCGGTCAGCTTGGTCATCTCGGCCGCGCGCGCGGACGTGGTGACGCAGGCACCGCGCACGAAGCGGCGGTAGAATTGCAGCGCTTTGCGCGCGCAGCGCGGGGTGACGCCGCCGACCACGCGGTCATTGTCGATCAGCTCGACGAGGATGCGGCCGGGCAGCACGCGTTCGGGGCAATAGGCGATCGCGACATCGGCGATGCCGCTGCAGTGACCGGGAATCTTGAGGTCGGGGCGCAACTGGCTCAGCAGTTCGGCCACCTTTTCGGTCGTGCCGACGGGCGAGGTCGATTCGAGGATCACGATATCCCCGGCCTTCAGCACCGTGGCGATGCTCGTCGCGGCCTGAAGGACATAGCCGATATTGGGCGCGTGATTCTCGCCGAACGGCGTCGGCACCGCGATCAGGAACACGTCCGACGGTTCGATCACGGTCGACGCGCGCAGCGTGCCGCGCGCGATCACGCCGGAGACGAGGCCGTCGAGATCGACCTCCTCGATATGCACCTTGCCCGCGTTGATCGTGTCGACGACATGGGCGTGCACGTCGATGCCCAGCACTTTCGCGCCGGTGCGTGCGATCACCGCCGCGGTGGGCAACCCGATATAGCCGAGCCCGAGAACGGCGACGTTAAGTTCAGAGCCCGAATCCATGCGCGACGACCTTTGCAATCCTTGCCGAGGCATGACCGTCGCCGAACGGGTTGTGGGCGCGGGCCATGGCCTGATACGCGTCCTTGTCGTCCAACAGGGTTGAGATTTCGGAAACGATGCGGTCGGCGTCGGTGCCGACCAGTCTGGCGGTGCCGGCCGCGACCCCTTCGGGCCGCTCGGTGGTCTCGCGCATCACCAGTACCGGCTTGCCGAGGGCAGGGGCTTCCTCCTGAACCCCGCCCGAATCGGACAGCACGATTTCGCACAGGTCGAGCGCGCGGATGAAGTTCGGGTAGTCGAGCGGCTCGATCCGCGCGACGTTGGCCCGCTCGCCCAGCACCGAATCCATCACCGAAACCACATTGGGGTTGGGGTGCATCGGGAACAGCACCGCGGTGTCCGGACGGTCGGCGATTCGGGCGATCGCGCGCGCGATCGATTCCATGCCTCCGCCGAAATTCTCACGCCGGTGGGTGGTGACCAGCACCAGCCGCTTGCCCGCGAAGCGCGCCGCGATCGGATCCAGCCCGGCGGCCAGCAAAGGCTCCGCCGCGATCCGTTCGCGCGTAGCGAGCAGCGCGTCGATTACCGTGTTGCCGGTGATGTGGATCGTCGCCGGGTCGATATTCTCGCGCCGCAGCGCTTCGGCGGCCGTGTCGGTCGGTGCGAAATGCTGATCGGCGATCGGTGCGACGATCCGCCGATTCACCTCCTCGGGCCAGGGCTGCCAGATATCGCCCGAGCGCAGCCCGGCCTCGACATGTCCCACCGGCACCTTGCGGTAATAGGCGGCGAGCGCGCCGACCATCGCGGTCGCGGTGTCGCCCTGCACCAGCACGCGATCGGGCTTCTCGGCGTCCATCACCTCGCCAAGCCCGGTCAGCAGCCGCGCGGTCAGCCGGTCGAGCGACTGGCCCGGCTCCATCAGATCGAGGTCGATGTCTGGCACCAGCCCCGCAATGTTCAGCACCTGATCGAGCAGCCCGCGATGCTGCGCGGTGACGCAGGTCCGCACGTCCAGCCCCGGCACTTGCGCCAGCGCCCGCACCACCGGGAAAAACTTGATCGCTTCGGGCCGCGTGCCGAAGATCGCGAGAACTTTCTTGCTCATGCCCGCCCCATAGCTGCGGCCCGTTAAGGAGCCGCTACGTCAGCCATAATATTCGCGATACCAGTCGACGAACGCCTTCACCCCCTCGCGCACCGGCGTCTCGGGGACGAAGCCGACCAGCGCGCGCAGCAGGTCGGCGCTGGCGTGGGTCGCGGGCACGTCGCCAGCCTGCATGGCCATGAAATTCTTCTTCGCTTGCGCCCCTGTCGCCGCCTCCAGCGCGGCGATATAGTCCATCAGCGGCACCGGGCTGCCCCCGCCGATATTCACGCTGCGGAACGGCGCCACCGGCGACAGGCTGTCCGCCGCCGACACCGGCGCGTCCCCCGGCACCGCGTCGATCAGCGCCACCAGCGCGCTCACCAGATCCTCGACATAGGTGAAGTCGCGCGCCATCCGGCCATGGCCATAGACGTCGATCGCCTCGCCCGCGGCCATCGCCTTCATGAACTTGAACAGCGCCATGTCGGGCCGCCCCCACGGGCCGTACACTGTGAAGAAGCGGAAGAAGGTCAGCGGGATGCCATAGAGATGCGCATAGCTGTGCCCGATCAGCTCGGTCGCGCCCTTGGTCGCCGCATAGAGGCTCATCGGCGTCTGCGTCCGCTGCGTCTCGGCGAACGGCATTTCGCTGTTCGCGCCATAGACCGAGCTGGTCGACGCCGCCAGGAAGTGCCGCACCGGATTGTGCCGCGCCAGCTCGAGCAGGTTGAACGTCCCCGTCACATTGGTCGCGACATAGGCGTCCGGATGATCGATCGAGTAGCGCACGCCCGCCTGCGCGGCGAGGTGGATCACCGTGTCCGGCGCGAACTCCCGCCACACCGCGCCCAGCGCTTGCGGGTCTTCGATCCCCAGCCGGGCAAGGCGGAACTCCGGCGCCTCCTTGAGGATCGCGGTCCGCGCCTCCTTTAGCGACACGTCGTAATAGGGGGTGAAATTGTCGACCCCCAGCACCCGCGCGCCCGCGTCCAGCAACCGCCGCGCGGTGTGGAATCCGATGAACCCGGCTGACCCGGTGACAAGGATGCGGCGGTTGGCGAGGTTGCTCATCGTCATGCGGTACCTCGCGTGCCGTTACGTCACCATTAAGTCTAGCCCCAAGTCCGGTGCTTTGCGCGGCCACCGGCTTCCGCTATGTGCGCGCGCCATGACGATCAAACCGCTTCGCAAGGCCGTATTCCCCGTCGGCGGGCTCGGCACCCGCTTCCTCCCCGCGACCAAGGCGCTCCCCAAGGAGATGCTGCCCGTCGTCGATCGCCCGCTCATCCAATATGCGGTGGACGAGGCGCTGGAGGCCGGGATCGAGCAGATCATCTTCGTCACCGGCCGCGGCAAGAGCGCGATCGAGGACCATTTCGACATCTCCTACGAGCTTGAGAATACCATGTCCGCGCGCGGCAAGTCGCTCGACGTGCTCGACGGCACGCGCTTGAAGCCCGGCGCGATCGCCTATGTCCGTCAGCAGGAGCCGATGGGCCTCGGCCACGCCGTATGGTGCGCGCGCGATATCGTCGGGGACGAGCCGTTCGCGGTCCTCCTCGCCGACGACTTCATGGTCGGCGCCGCCAGCCAGCCCGGCTGCCTCAAGCAGATGGTTCAGGCGTACAACAAGGTCGGCGGCAACCTCCTCTGCGCGCAGGAAGTGGCCGACAGCCAGACCGACAAATACGGCATCATCACCCCCGGCACTCGCGACGGCACGCTGACGCAGGTCAAGGGCCTCGTCGAAAAGCCCAAGGCGGGCACTGCGCCGAGCAACCTCGCCGTGATCGGCCGCTACATCCTTCAGCCCGAAGTGATGCGCGTGCTCGAGGGGCAGGAAAAGGGCGCGGGCGGCGAGATCCAGCTGACCGACGCGATGGCCCGCATGATCGGCGGCCAGCCCTTCCACGGCGTCACCTTCCAGGGCACCCGCTACGATTGCGGCGACAAGGCGGGCTATGCGCAGGCGAATCTGGCGCTGGCGCTGAGCCGCGAGGATATCGGCCCGGCGGTGCGGGAGTTTGCCAAGGGGTTGCTGGGGTAGGGTGGTGCGGCCTGCCCTAAGCGGCAGGAATTGCTTGACTTGTTGGAAAATGTTGCTGATATGTTCTCACCGCGTTTCGGGGTGAGGCAGCGGTATGGATATTTCTGCGCAAGATCGGCGGCGGGCATTCTCGCACTGGATGCGGACCGGGATATGGTCCGGCGGTCCCGATGCGAGCGGCATCGAACATAAATTCAATCCCTATCATGACCCGCGCAACGGGCAGTTCACCTTTGCGCCTGGCGGCCCGAGGTCGCTCAGCCATGTGGTCATCTCATACGGGCACCGCGCGAATTCTCGTGCATTGGGCCTGGCGAGATCGAGTCCGGCGCCGTCGCAAACCGCCCTCACTCGCGATCCCGCTGTCGTCATGGACGGCCAGCTTTCGCAGGCTGTGTATCGTCCAGACGAGTCGCCTGCGCGAATTGAAAGCGCTTCATCTTCTCGCAATCCAAGGGCAGCGCGCGGCAGCAATAGCGGCGCATTCCGTGATCCCATGACATTGGAGCAGGTGTTTCCCGGCCTTCGGAGCACACCGGCGGGCGGAATTGTTGCGCTGGCTGACAACCTCTTTGACCTTACGGGGCCTTTGCGGGCGGCAAACGCTGTACTCGTACAGAACTGGACTAATCAGCTAGTGAACCAGATCCGCGTGCTCGCGCCAGGTTATCGATATGATTCTTTTGGTTTCCCACAAACGCTACAGGGGCAGGCAAACCAGCTTAACCATTTGAGGTGGACCAGAGCCGCTGCCTTTCTCCGGGTAAAGGGGGAGCTGCGACCAATTGAGGTCGAAACCCTGCGATTCATGCAAGAAAGCGCCGATCGAGCGTACGACATTGGCCTCAGAAAGCTCCGTGCGGGGAGGCTCAAGGTTAGGTTGTCGGAGCAAGAAGCTTTGGGAAACTTTGTCGATCAGCAGGTGCGC
Organism: Sphingomonas sp.; assembly: GCA_035481255.1. Classification (GTDB taxonomy): domain Bacteria; phylum Pseudomonadota; class Alphaproteobacteria; order Sphingomonadales; family Sphingomonadaceae; genus Sphingomonas. The sequence goes on from DATIGZ010000479.1 coordinate 6,186, forward strand.
GCAGACATGCGCGAACGCTATGCGCTATTCGGCATCCGATCTGACGGCGCAGGACCGGTAAGAGTCAATCGGCGAGAGAATGATAGTTCGGGTAGTGAGCTATCTTATCGTCGGCCTGATGCGCGTGTGGGAGCGATCGCTTTCGACGTTACACTTACCCCAAAGAACCTTCAGACCCAGCAAGTGCGGGGTTTCTTTGGTACAGACTTTCGTCCCACGCATGTGATCATCGTCCGACCGCGACAACTCGGATCCGGTCATACCTACGTCATTACCCGCCCGGAGCTGAAGCGATGAATGATACTATCGATAACCCTTACTATAATCCCGAACCCTATGTTCCGGCTTCGTTGAGCGAGATATATGACTTCCTCGCGGTCTTGCTGGGTGGCGCCCCGACGTTTGTAGACGAAACAGGTTTTTATCCTGAGCGAAATATCGACACGCGCTTTCACCAACTGACTGAGGCCTTTGCAAAGGTTCGTAAGAAACTTGGCGAAGATCGCTACGCGAAGCTGATCGACCTTGCGGCACGCGCCAAGGCGCTATTCGTAGCCGACCCGAATGACGACAATGGCAAGACACTTGAGGGCTGCAAGCTGATCTGGGAGATCGAAGATATCATCCAGGACGCCCGCAAGCGCCGCGTCAAAGCGAAGCTCAAGGATGACGAAGGCGAAGTAACCGGCGACTGACCTTTCCAGGTCAGTCCTTCAACCCCGCATAGCCCGGCTTGAACGTCCATCCCGTCACCCAAGCCACCAGCCGCGGCACGGGCGCGTTGCGCTCCATCCACTCGCTATATTCGCGATAGGCCGGGTCGGCGCCGAGGTGCTTTTCCTCGGTCTTGGCGCGGATGTAATAGACGCCGCTTACGGCGGCGAGCAGCACCGTCGCGCGCACCGCGTCGTACAGGCTGCCCGTGGTGACCAGCAGCGGACAGGTGCTGATCCACCAGAACAGATTCTTGGACAGATATGCCGGGTGCCGCGTCCACGCATACGGCCCGTGCGTGATGATCCCGCGATGCGTGAGGTTTGAGAAGCGGAAGCCGAACGCCATCGTCGCCCAGGCATAGATCGCGGTCAGCGCCACCAGCACCGCGCCGACGATCCACAGCAGCGCATCATATCCCGCCAGCCAGTGCGTCCAGTCCGACGTGCCGGGGTGATAGTCCAGCGGGCCGCCATTCCCCATCAGGATGAACGGCGGGTAGCAGATCAGCGCGAACGCCCAGCCCGCGGCATAGGGATTGGCGGTGCGGATATGGCTGTCGAGCGGGCGGAAGGTCAGGATATAGCCCACCGTCGCGAACGCCACGTCGAGCATGAACATGCCCGTGATCAGCCAGTTGGCCAGCGCGATCGGGTTGTTCAGGATGCCGTCGGTGCTCGCGCGCACGAACGCGCTGAAGCCCCCCGGCACGATCGCGAGCATGAAGGCGAGGAAGAACGCCTTCACCGCCCAGCTGCGCAGATGGTTGTGGATCGCGCTTTCGTCGATCTCGTCCTTGTTGCCGAGCAGCCATGCGCCCAGCATCCACGCGCCGTCCCGGGGATTTTCCAGCCGCCGGTCGATCCACAGGATATAGGGGACGGAGAGGATGAACAAAGCCGGCGCCGCCATCTGGAAACACCACATGGCGAATGCGAAATTGCCCTCCCAGTAGAAGCGGCAGACGGAGTAGATCGCGGCGATCCCGCCCCAGGTCAGCCACAGCCCCGCGATCTTGGTGATCGAGACGTCGAGCGTTTCCTTGAGCGGCTTGGGGTTTTCCCACGTCACGCCCGTGGTCGGGTTGCGGTGGACCTTGTCCACCAGCACCGCCCACAGCACCATCGGCACGCCGCCCGCGACCAGATTGACCAGCGCCGCATAGGGACCGTCGAGGCCCCGGGCACGCGCGAAGGCCAGCCAGCACGCCATGCCGATCAGGCCCGCAAGCCCGCATCCGGTGCTGACCGCTGATTTGGGCCGCGGATCGGCCTTGGCCGGGGTGGCGAGGGCGGTGTCGTGATACATCGCGCCCCGCATAGCCCGCGAATGGTAAGCAAGCCGTGAAGGGTGTTTACGACCCGTGCTGGCCCCGGTGCGCCGCGATTGTTGGCACTTTACCTTACCGCGCGGCCCCGCCTAAAGGTAACATCATATCCTTCCCCTGTACTCGAGGCCCTTATGCGCCGCGCCTTCGCGCTCACTGCCCTGTTGCTTGCCACCGCCGCCGCCGCACAGAACTCCGCTCCCCAGCCGCTGCCGTTCGACAACCGCATCCCCGCGGCGCGCGACGCGGCCTATCCGGGCACGATCACGCTTCGGGTCGACGCGACCAACGTTCAGCAGGCGATCTACCGCGTGAAGCAGACCATTCCCGTCGCGCATGACGGCCATATGGTTCTGCTCATGCCGGCATGGCTCCCGGGCAAGCACGCCGCGCGCGGGGAGATCGAGAAGCTGACCGGCCTCAGGATCAGCGCGGGGGGCAAGGCGGTTCCGTGGAAGCGCGACACGGTCGATGTCTGGGCCTTCCATGTCGATGTGCCGCGCGGCGCGAAGCAGCTCGATCTCGAATTCCAGTTCACCGGCGCCACCGACAGCGATCAGGGTCGCGTCTCGATCGCCCCGGCGATGCTCAACCTCCAGTTCGAGCAGGTGAGCCTCTATCCCGCCGGCTGGTTCACTCGGCGCATCCCCGTTCAGGCGACCGTGACCTATCCCGAAGGCTGGACCGCGGTGTCGGGCCTGCCGGCGAAGAAGCAGGGCGCATCCTATGTCTATGACAAGACCGACTACGAAACGCTGATCGACTCGCCGGTCTTCGCCGGCCGCAACTATCGCGAGTTCAAGCTGTCGGACCGGGTGGATCTCAACGTCTTCGCCGATGAGGCAAAGGAGCTTGAGGCGACCCCCGAGCAGATCGACGCGCACAAGCGGCTCGTCGATCAGTCGATCAAGCTGTTCGGCGCGCAGCATTACGACCGCTATGAATTCCTGCTCTCGATCAGCGACGAGATGGGCGGGATCGGGCTTGAGCATCACCGCAGTTCCGAAAACGGCGTGAAGCCCGGCTATTTCACCAAGTGGAATGACGGTCCCGGATCGCGCAACCTGCTGCCGCACGAATTCGTGCATAGCTGGAACGGCAAGTTCCGCCGCGGCGCCGACAGCTGGACCCCCGATTTCCGCACTCCGATGCGCAACTCGCTGCTCTGGGTCTATGAGGGGCAGACCCAGTTCTGGGGCTATATCCTTCAGGCGCGCTCGGGGATCGTGTCGAAGCAGGATACGCTCGACATGCTCGCCAATATCGCCGCCAGCCTCGACAACCGTCCGGCGCGGACGTGGCGCGCGATGGTCGATACGACTAACGATCCGGTCATCTCGGCGCGCCGGCCCAAGGGGTGGGTGAGCTGGCAGCGGTCGGAGGATTATTACAACGAAGGGCTGCTGATCTGGCTCGAGGTCGATTCGATGCTGCGCGCGCAGAGCGGCGGCAAGAAGTCGATGGACGATTTCGCCCGCGCCTTTTTCGGGGTGCGCGACGGCGACTGGGGCGTGCTGACCTACAAGCTCGACGATGTCGCTGCGACCTTGAACGCGATCCAGCCCTATGACTGGGCGGGCTTCCTCAATACGCGCCTGAACGGCCTGTCGGAGCGCGCGCCGCTCGCTGGATTCGCCGCCAACGGCTACCGCCTGATCTACACCGACGAACCGACCGCCGCCTTCAAGGACGCCGAAAAACGCGCCGGCCGTGCGGACTTGAGCTACTCGGTCGGCTTCTCGGTCGGCAAGGGCGGCGCGATCGGATCCGTCACCTGGGATTCGCCGGCTTTCGAGGCGGGGTTGGATGTCGGCGACACGATCGTCGCGGTCGCCGGCCGCGAATATTCCGACGATCGCCTCAAGGATGCGATCCGCGCGGCCAAGGGGACGAAGGAACCCATTCGCCTCCTCGTCAAGAACGGCACCCGCTATCGCGAAATCGCCATCGACTATCACAACGGCCTGCGCTATCCGCGCCTCGAAAAAACGGGCTCCGGAGAGGGTGGCCTGGATCGGTTGCTTACCCCGCGCTGACGGGAAAGCCGAACCAACAGAGGAAGTTTTTAGATGCGCATCGACATGATTCCTGTCGGCGACAATCCGCCGCACAGCCTGAACGTCATCATCGAAGTGCCGACCGGCGGCGAGCCGGTGAAGTACGAATTCGACAAGGCTTCTGGCGCGTTGTTCGTCGATCGCATCCTGCACACGCCGATGCGCTATCCGGCGAACTACGGTTTCGTGCCGCACACCTTGTCGCCCGATGGCGATCCGTTGGATGCGCTGGTGATTTCGCGTTCGCCGTTCATTCCGGGCTGCGTCGTGCGCGCGCGTCCGATCGGCGTGCTCAAGCTCGAGGACGAGGCCGGCGGCGATGAGAAGCTGATCTGCGTCCCTGTCGACACCACCTTCCCCTATTATTCGGACGTGGGCGAGCGGCAGGACCTGCCCTCGATCGTGCTTCAGCAGATCGAGCATTTCTTCAAACACTATAAGGACCTCGAGTCCGAAAAGTGGGTGCGTATCGGCCAGTGGGGCGACGCCGACGAGGCCCGCCGCATCGTCGTCGAGGCGATCGAGGCCGCGAAGAAAGCCAAGGCCGCCTGATCCGTCTGGCCACCCGCCCGCATCGCGCCTAGTCTGGCGGGATGCGGGAGGGGGCAGGCAGCACGCGCCGCACGATCGGCAATCGGGTCGCGCCACCGCGCTTCCTGCTCTTCGCCGCTGTACTCGCCGTCGCGGGCGCCGCCGCGATTCCAGCGCTGGGTCTGCGCTTCGGCGTCATGGCGGCGTTCGACGCCGCCGGAATCGTCTTCCTGCTATCCTGCCTGACCCTGCTGCGGCACGAATCGCACCGCATGCGCGCAGCGGCGCGCCAGAACGACGCCAATCGCATCGCGCTGCTCGTCATCACGGGCGCGATCAGCCTCGCGATCCTCGCCACCATCGCCAGCGTTCTGATCCCCGCGGGCGCCCCGGGGGCACAGGATATCGCGATCGTTCTCATGACGCTCGCCATCGCCTGGCTGTTCGGCAACGGCGTCTACGCGCTCCACTATGCGCATCTCTTCTACAGTGCGAACGACGCAAGGGACGCAGGCGGGCTGGCGTTTCCCGGAACGAACGAGCCGGATTATTCGGACTTCGCCTATTTCGCCGTGTGCCTCGGCATGACCTTTCAGACCAGCGATGTGACCATCACCACCCGGCCGATGCGGCGCGCGGTGACGTTCCACTGTCTCGCCGCGTTCGTCTTCAATCTCGGCATCATCGCCTTCACGATCAACGCGCTTGGTGGCTAGCTTACCTTTCCGCTTTGCGGCGGCGCCAGCCCGCTCCCCCACTCGGCCACCCACGAG
>DATIGZ010000480.1:0-8654 GCA_035481255.1 Sphingomonas sp.
CACCAAGCCCCAGCCGCGCGATCTGCGCGGCGAGGCGGGGGCGCTCCGGCCCTTCGCCGGCGATCCGCAACTGCACGCCGGGAAGCGTAGCGACCGCGTCGATGACGATATCATGCCCCTTGCGCGGGATCAGCGCGCCGACCGAGACGATCAGCGGTCCGTCGATACCCAGCGCCGCCTTGGCCGCCGCCTGGTCGCGCGGAGCGAAGCGCGCGAGGTCGACGCCGGTGTGGTGGACGCGAATGCGGTCCGCCGGAATGCCGAGCGCGGCCATATCGGCCTTCATCGCCTGTGACACCGCGAGGATGCCGTTCGCGGCCCGCCCCGCACCGATCACCTGCCGTGCGGTGGCCGGCGTGCGGCCCCAATGGTGGATATCCGCTCCCCGTGCCTTGATCGACACCGGAACGCCGAACCGCCGCCCCAGCGCCGTCGCGGCGGGGCCATCGGGAAAGAAGAAGCTCGCGTCGATCACGTCGAACGCGAAGTCCTCGCGAATCCGCGTCAGCAACGGCGTCAGCGCCCGGATGAGCAGCGCGACATGGAACCGCCCGCCGGTGCCGGGCAGGTTGAGGAAGCGCGGCCGCCACGTCTCGACCCCTTTCCAAACCTCATGCCCTGGCAGCGCCGCGAGCGGAGCGTAATGCCCGCGCCGGCTGAGCGGCCAGGGGGGCAAACCAAGCGGCGCGACCAGCTTGAGCTCGACATCGGGATGCGCGGCGAGGCCGAGCGTCTGCCGCTCCACGAACACCCCGAAATTGGGGCGTGAAGCATCGGGGAACAGCGAGGAAAGGGTGAGCACGCGAAGCATTTGCCCGCATGCTACACCCGCCCGGGTTAAAACCGCATTAGGTCAGCGGCAGCGCACTTCGCCTGCGCGATCCGCGGTGCTGCCGATCGCCGCGCCACCCGCCGCGCCCAGAATCGTGCCCAGCGTCTTCGACCCGCCCGGCGCGAGAATATTGCCGAGCACGCCGCCGGCGATGCCGCCGACGATCAGACCCGCCGATCCGTCGCTGCGGCGGCAATAATAGCGCCCGTCGCGGCCGCGATAAACGCGCTCGTCATGGCCAAGGCGGCGTTCCTCATAGCGGCCGTCGCGATAATAACGGGGCGCATCCCAGTAATCGTCGCCACCGGCATAGCCGGGCCGGTCATAGCCATAGTCGGTGCATGCGCCAGTCGCGGCCATTGCGGCTGCGCTCGCTGCGATCATCCATTTCCTCATCGGGCATCTCCTTTTGCGATGCCCCGCTCGTTCCTCAAACGAAACGGGGCGCCGAAGTTTCCCTTCGACGCCCCATCTGCTTGATGAATCGTGATTTAGCGGCAGCGGCGCTTGCTGCCACTACGCTCGATCTCGCGGCCGGCCACCGCGCCAGCGGCGGCGCCCAAGAGCGTGCCGACCGTGCGGTCGCCGCGCGTATCGATCGTGCGGCCGACCAGCGCGCCGGCGACACCGCCGACCACCAGACCGGTGGTGCCGTCGGACTTGCGGCAATAGCGGCGACCATCGCGGCCGCGCCATTCGCGGTACGAATAGCGCTTCTTCTGCACGCCGGCCTCGGCCTGCGAAGCGGGAAGGACAATGGCGGCCGGAACCGCCAGCGAAGCTGCGCCAAGCGCCATCAACAGGTTACGCATCGTGATACTCCATCTCTACCTGAAACCCTGTCCCCCCAACGCCCCGTCTATCGCGCCGGTTTCATGAACGTAACATTTCGTGCCATTCACCGGGGATGCAGGAAACCAAATCGCCAGCCTTATCCATCGTCGAAGCCCTCGGGCTGATGCCGCACCCCGAGGGTGGCTGGTACCGCGAGACCTGGCGGGCGGCGGGCGGGGAAGGGCAGCGTTCGCCGGGCACCGCGATCCTTTATCTGCTCGAGGCGGGGTGCCGCTCGCACTGGCACCGGGTCGATGCGGACGAGATGTGGCTGTGGCATGCGGGCGCGCCGCTCGATCTGCTGATCGCGGACGCAAATGACGTGAATCCCGCCAGAATCACGCTTGGCGGTGACATACCCCGCGGCTACACGCCCCAAGCATTGGTGCCCGCGACTCGCTGGCAGGCAGCGGAGGCGCATCATGGCTGGGCGCTGGTCAGCTGCGTCGTGGTCCCCGGCTTCGACTTTGCCGGGTTCGAGATGGCTCCGCCCGACTGGGCCCCGCCAACCGCCTGATCCCTCCCCGTTATCCACGTTATCAACAGGTCGTATCGCGTCGATTGCGGGTTTGCGCGACTCGTAAACGATGACAGCATCATTCTTGTAAGCGGATGACGACGCGGCGAGAAATCAAAGCGAAATCAGAAGCTTACAACGGATCGAGACGCACATCTTCCTTCGGGAAGCGTTCGGATCGATACGGGGACACCACCCCGGGAAACGGCCCGTCCCGCTCGCGAGAGCGGGTGGGATGGAAACGAAACGGATCCGGTGTCCAAAACGTCTCTCACATGCTTCGGCATGCGGAAGGCGGGTCGCCAGGGCGGGAAATGCTCCCCCGGAGCATGGACAAGCCGGGAGGCCAAAACGCGAAGCCGGCGCCTTCGGGCAAAAGCCGAGCGGGTTGTCAGGGCAGGCGGGTGCTTCGGCACAAGTCAGGCCGGATAACCAAACGCACGGAAGATGCAGCCTTCGGGCGGCAAGGACCGGGCGAGGCCATCGAGACACGGCGATCCTTCGGGATCTACAACTCTGGATGACCGAAATCGCGAAGCCTGCGCCGCAAGGCAAAGGTGGAGCAAAGGACATCGAGGTGGGAAGCTGATCCTTCGGGATCACACCCGCCCCGGTGACCTGCCCCAAGGCGGCTTGCCGCCGGACGGGCAGCCCACCACGCGGCTTGCCGCTGGCGGGTACCCTCCGGGCGGCTTGCCGTTCGGGGATGGCCAACAGGAGGCGTTCGCCGATCGTTGACCAGGACGCGAAGCCCGCTTCCCTTGCCGGCGCGGGCCGAGCATGCCGCCGACATGAAGGCGCGCGCAGCCCCCTGTGGCCCGCGCGAGGCCGAAAGTCCGGCGACACAGGGGGCTGGCGGAAACGCCGGCCCCCTTTTCCGTTGCGGAATCCGCCGCGCGCTTGCCATCGGCGGGCGCGGATCTATCTTCACTGCATGACGATGTTCGCACGCAACATTCACGGCTTCCCGCTCCTCGGCTGAACGGACCGGCAGCGGCCGGTCCTTCGCCTGTGCGACGCCGCCGGACAATCGGTCCGGCGTGCCCTTCAGCCTGAGGATTTTTCGTCATGACTTCCGATACCGCTTCGCCGGGACTGACCCCGGCGCAGATCGATGCCTTCATCGCGGACGGCTTCGTCCGTATCGACAACGCTTTTCCGCGCACGCTCGCCGAGGAGGCCGCCGCGATCCTGTGGCGCGACGCGGGATGCGATCCGGACGACCCGGCGAGCTGGCGCGGCCCGGTCGTCCGGCTCGGCCACTACGCCCAGCCGGTGTTCCGTGAGGCCGCGAACACGCCGCTGCTGCGCGCCGCCTTTGATCAGCTCGTCGGGGCCGGGCGCTGGTTGCCACCGGGTGCGCTCGGCACGTTCGTTCTGCGTTTTCCGGCGGCACAACCACCGAACGACGACGGCTGGCATATCGATGTGAGCTTCGGCACCGAATCCCCGGACTTCCTCGACTGGCGCGCCAATGTGGTCAGCCGGGGTCGCGCGCTTCTGATGCTGTTCCTGTTCAGTGATGTCGGGGAGGCCGATGCGCCGACTCGCATCCGGGCGGGATCGCATCGCGATATCGCGCGCCAACTCGCACCCGCGGGGGAGGCGGGGCTGACGTTGCGCGAGCTTGTCGCCGACGGGTTCGCGGGCTCCGCGCACCGGCGCGAGGTCCTCGCGACCGGTGCGGCGGGCACGGTCTATCTGTGCCACCCATTCCTGGTCCATGCCGCGCAGCCGCATCGCGGTGCGCGTCCGCGCATCCTTGCCCAGCCGCCCTTGCTTCCGGCGGTGCCGCTCGACCCGTGGCGGGCGGGCGCGGCGCCGGTCGAGGCGGCGATCCGCGAGGCGATCGGCTGAGGTCCGGCGGGGCGGGCAAGCGTCCGCCCCGCCGTTTCAGCTCAGCGCTCCGGCCAGATGCAGTGCGATGCCGGCGGCGGAACTCAGCAACAACACGGTTATCGTACCCGCCTTGAACCGGATCACCGCTACCGCCGCGACGGCCGCCAGCAGCAGCGCCCAGAGGTCGGCGCTGGCGAGCACCGGCGCGTCGAAGCGGAGCGGCCCGATCGCGACCGGCACCACCGCGCGGAACAGCGTATGGATCGCGAACCACAGCGCCAGATTGGCGATTACCCCCACCACCGACGCCGTGATCGCCGACAACGCGCCCGCGACCGCGCGATTGCCGCGCAATGTCTCGACGAAGGGCGCGCCGAGGAAGATCCACAGGAAGCAGGGGATGAAGGTGACCCAGGTGGCGAGCAGCCCGCCCAGCGTCCCGGCGAGCAGCGGCGACAGCCCGCCGGGATCGCGATAGGCGCCCATGAACCCGACATATTGCAGCACCATGATCAGCGGTCCCGGTGTCGTCTCCGCCATGCCGAGGCCATCGAGCATCTCGCGTGCGCTAAGCCAGTGGTAGTTCTGCACCGCCTCCTGCGCGACATAGCCCAGCACGGCGTAAGCGCCACCGAACGTCACCATCGCCATCGCCGAGAAGAAGCTCGCGATCTGGCTGAAGATATGGTCCGGACCCAGCCACAGGATCAGCCCGACCACGGGCGCCAGCCATAGAGCCAGCCACATCGCGGCGGTCGTCAGAGCCTGCCTCAACGTTACGCGTGCATGGTCGGGCAGGCCTTCGCCGAGCAGGCTGTCGGCATCCTCCAGCACCGGCCCGCCGCCCGATCCGTGGCCGCCGCCGCCCTGAAACGCGGCCACGCCCGCCCGCCCGGCGAACCAGCCGATCACGCCGGCGGCAAGGACGATCAGCGGGAAGGGCACGGCGAAGAAGAAGATCAGCACGAACGCGGCGACCGCGATGCCCTGTGCCGGCGGCCCGCGCAGTGCGCGGCTGCCGATGCGGATCACCGCTTGCAGCACGATCGCCAGCACCGCGGCCTTGAGGCCGAAGAACAGCGCCGAGACGATGCCGGTATTGCCGTAGATCACATAGATCCAGCTCAGCGCCATGATCGCCAGCGCGCCGGGCAGCACGAACAGCGCACCCGCGACGATCCCGCCCCAGGTGCGGTGCATCAGCCAGCCGATATAGGTCGCGAGCTGCTGGGCTTCGGGCCCGGGCAGCAGCATGCAGTAGTTGAGCGCGTGGAGGAACCGGTGCTCGCCGATCCAGCGGCGTTCCTCGACCAGCACCCGGTGCATCAGTGCGATCTGTCCGGCCGGGCCGCCGAAGGAGAGCGCGGCGATGCGCAGCCAGACCCAAAAGGCCTCGCGCATCGAAACGCCGTGCGCGGGCGCGTGACCCGCTTCGAGGGCGGCGCTCATGCGCCGGTCCGCGCGCGCGGGGTGTGCGAGGTCCAGTCGTGCCGCTCGCCGGTCGCGTCGCGGCTCCAGCGGTAGAGCGCGTCATAGACAGCCATTCCCGCCTCCAGCTGCGCCTCGTCCTCGGCGAACATGCGCGACAGCCCGAGCGAGACGGCGAGCAGCCCGGCCGCTTCGGGCGCCAGATCGGGCCGCGCGGTGTCGGCGCCGCGGACGATGATCGCGAGCCGGTCGAGCGGTTCGAAGTCGGCGAGGCCGAAGCCGCGCAGAAACGCATCGAACGAACAGGCCTCGCCGTCATGGCTCCAGCGCACGCCCTCGACGTCGAACGGCTCGGCGCCGGTTTCCCTGGCGACCGCCGCCACGTCGGGCGCGGGCACGAACAGGAACACGGCTTCGGGATCGATGAAGCGGCGGATCAGCCAGGGGCAGGCGATCCGGTCGACCTTCGGGCGTGCTCGTGTGACCCACAGACTGGGGCCGTCGCGGCGGGGCAGGGCGCTGAGGTCGGCCGTTGGCAACGCGGCCGCATGCCATGCGGCGATCCCGCCCTCGAGGACTTCGGACGGCACGCCCGCCTGACGGAGCCACGCCGCGCTTGCTTGCGCGTCGGCGCCGCCATCGGCGCTGACCACGATTGCGCCGCGCGCGGCGAAGCCATCCGGCGCGTTGCGAAGCTGGGCGGCGGTGCGCCGGATCGATCCCGGCACCGTGCGGGGATCGGCATCCGTTCGGATGTCGATGATCGTCGGCGCGCCGGAGGTTCCGGCCAGCCGGGCGAGTTTGTCGGGTGAAATGGCGTTAAGCGCAGGCATAGGGCGTCCCGTTCAAGGCTGGACGCGATGCTGCGGCACGAAGCCTCATGGGGAGATCGCAAGCCCCATGAGGCCTCAAAAGCCAGTTTGTGCTCTTGCTGTCAAGCGGCGGTCAGCAGCCGCCGACCGCTTTCTTGAGCTTGTCGAAGAAGCCAGTCGATGCCGGGCATTCCTCGCCGGTTTCCAGCGTGCGGAACTGCTCGAGCAATTCGCGCTGTTCCACCGACAGCTTGGTCGGGATCTCGACCTCGAGCTTGACGACCAGATCACCGCGCCCGCGCCCTTGCAGCACCGGCATGCCCGCCCCGCGCTGCCGCACTTCACGGCCCGACTGGGTGCCGGGGTTGATGCGGATATTGTGCAGCTCGCCGTCGGGGCCGGGGATCTCGATCTCGCCGCCCAGTGCCGCGGTGGTGAAGCTGATCGGCGCGCGCGCATATAGCGTCGTGCCCTCGCGCTCGAAGATCGCGTGCCGCGCGATGTGGAGGAAGATGTAGAGATCGCCCGGCGGTGCGCCGCGCGCGCCCGCTTCGCCCTGCCCGGACAGGCGGATGCGCGTCCCTTCGTCCACGCCCGGCGGCACGTTGACCGCCAGCGTCACGGTATGATCGACCCGGCCCTCGCCGCGGCAGTTGCGGCACGGATCGGTGATCGTCTGCCCCGCGCCGTGGCACGACGGGCAGGTCCGCTCGACCATGAAGAAGCCCTGCTGCGCGCGCACCTTGCCGTGCCCGCGACAGGTGCCGCAGGTCTTGGCCATGGTGCCCGGCGAGGCGCCGGTGCCGCCGCACGGTTCGCAGATGCCCGAAACATCGACGGTGATGTCGGTCTGCTTGCCGTGGAAGGCGTCCTCGAGGCTGATCTCCATGTCGTAGCGCAGGTCCGCGCCGCGCCGCTGCGCCTGCGCGCCGCCGCGTCCGCCACCCATGAATTCGCCGAACACGCTTTCGAAAATGTCGGAGAAGGCGTCGAAGCCCGGTCCCTGACCGCCGCCGCCCATCCCGCCGGGTCCGGCATGGCCGAACCGGTCGTACGCGGCGCGCTTCTGCGGGTCCTTCAGGACGTCATAGGCTTCGTTGACAGCCTTGAACTTCGCCTCGTGATCCTTGCATCCGCCATTCTTGTCGGGGTGCAACTTGATCGCGAGCTTGCGGAAAGCGGCCTTGATCGTGGCGTCGTCCGCGGTGCGCTCGACCTCGAGCAATTCATAGTAATCAATCTGGGTGGTCATTCACTCGGCCCCCGCTCGTCCCCCCGCCATTCCCGATATTCGAAAAGGGCGGGGGTGAGCATAGCTTACGCCTTGTTGTCGTCCACCTCGGAGAATTCGGCATCGACGACATCGTCGCCGTCCGCCTTCTCCGCCGCACCGGCATCCGCCGAAGGCGAAGCCTCCGACTGCTGCTGCTTGTCGTAGATCGCCTGACCCAGCTTCATCGCGACCTGCGCGAGCGCCTGGCTCTTCTCGTTCATCGCATCGGCGTCACCGCCCTCGACCGCGGCCTTGGCCTCATCGATCGCGGCCTGGATCTCGCCCTTCAGCGCGTCATCGACCTTGTCGCCATTCTCCGCGAGCTGACGCTCGGTGGTGTGGATAAGCGATTCGGCGTTGTTCTTGGCTTCAGCCGCGGCGCGACGCTTCTTGTCCTCTTCGGCGAAGCTCTCGGCGTCGCGCACCATCTGGTCGATGTCGGCATCGCTGAGGCCGCCCGAGGCCTGAATGCGGATCTGCTGCTCCTTGCCGGTGCCCTTGTCCTTCGCGGAGACGTTGACGATGCCGTTGGCGTCGATGTCGAACGTCACCTCGATCTGCGGCACGCCGCGCGGTGCGGGCGGGATGCCGACCAGATCGAACTGACCGAGCATCTTGTTGTCCGCGGCCATCTCGCGCTCGCCCTGGAAGACGCGGATCGTCACGGCCTGCTGATTGTCGTCAGCGGTCGAGTAGGTCTGCGACTTCTTGGTCGGGATCGTCGTGTTGCGGTCGATCATGCGCGTGAACACGCCGCCCAGCGTTTCGATGCCGAGCGAGAGCGGGGTCACGTCGAGCAGCAGCACGTCCTTGACGTCGCCCTGCAGCACGCCGGCCTGAATGGCGGCGCCGATCGCGACCACCTCATCCGGGTTGACGCCGGTGTGCGGCTCCTTGCCGAAGAACGACTTCACGACGTCGCGCACCTTGGGCATGCGCGTCATGCCGCCGACCAACACGACCTCGTCGATCGCGTTCGCCTTGACGCCGGCATCGGCCATCGCCTTGCGGCACGGCTCGAGCGTGCGCTGGATCAGATCGTCGACCAGCTTTTCGAGGTCGGCGCGGGTGATCGTCTTGACGAGGTGCTTCGGCCCGTTGGCGTCGGCGGTGATGAAG
>DATIGZ010000481.1:0-11542 GCA_035481255.1 Sphingomonas sp.
CGATCATCTTGGCGGTATCGTCGGTGGCCCAGTTGCGCTCGTCGGCGAAGCAGCGCAGCCATTGCTGCCAATAGGCTTCGGAAACCGCACGAATTTCGGGTTCCAGCAGGTCCCAGACATCGCGGCTCAACCGGTCCAACGACCCGTCAAAGTCGAAGATTCGCAGTCGCGCGGCAATGTCGATCCGTGCGCTCATCGCGCCGGTTGCCGGCATGTCCTTGTTCGCTCGCGATCGAGTCACGGAATCGGTCCCCCATTGTCCCGGACGCACCACGCCCCAGGCCTTACTCACAACGCTAAAAGGAAATTGGTTAAGGGCGAGTTAGGGACGACCATGTCGCTGTATCTTGCATCGACGGCCACGCGGGCTAATGGAGACCGCAAATCATAGGGGATATGCCTTGGCCAAGGCCCGCAACGTGAACCGCCCGCTCTCACCGCATCTCCAGGTCTGGAAATGGGGTCCGCACATGCTGGTATCGATCCTGCACCGCGTGACGGGCAGCGGGATGGCGACCGTCGGCGTCGGCGTCTTCCTGTGGTGGCTGTGCGCGCTCGCGTCGGGGCCGGAGGGATATGCCAAGTTCCTCGACTGCCTGACCGCCGACAGCGGTGCGCCCAACTGGCTCGGCTATCTGCTCGGCGTCGGGCTGACGCTCAGCTTCTTCCAGCACGCGATGACCGGCATCCGCCATTTCTTCCTCGATGCGGGCGCAGGCTATGAGCTCAAGACCAACAAGACTTTTGCGATCGTCACGATGGTCGTGTCGGTCGTGCTGACCGCAGCCCTGTGGGGCTGGATCGTGCGGGGCGAACTGACCAAGGCGCCCAAGGTCGAAACCCCGATTGCGGTGGAGAAGAAGTAATGGGCACCGGAACCAGCATCGGTCGCGTGCGCGGCCTCGGCTCGGCGCATGAAGGATCGCATCACTGGGTGCATCAGCGGCTGACCGCCGGGTCCAACCTCGTGTTGATGACCTGGCTGATCGTCAGCCTGATCCGCCTGCCCGACCTGGGTTATGAGACCGTTCAGGCTTGGCTGTCCGCGCCGATTGCCGCCGTCCCGATGATCCTGCTGGTGATCAGCGTCTTCTATCATTTCCGCCTGGGGCTTCAGGTGGTGATCGAGGATTACCAGCATGACGAGACGCGCATCGTGCTGCTGACGCTGCTCAACTATTTCACCATCGCCGCCGGAACGTTCGCGATCTTCTCGATCCTCAGGATCGCCTTCACCGCCACCACCGGAGCCGCCTGATGTCCGCCGCCTACAAGATCATCGACCACAGCTATGACGCCGTCGTCGTCGGCGCTGGCGGTTCGGGCCTGCGCGCGACGATGGGCTGCGCCGAGGCGGGGCTGAAGACCGCGTGCATCACCAAGGTGTTCCCGACCCGGTCGCACACCGTCGCCGCGCAGGGCGGCATCGCCGCCTCGCTCGGCAACAACTCGCCGGACCACTGGACCTGGCACATGTTCGACACCGTCAAGGGGTCGGACTGGCTCGGCGATCAGGACGCGATCGAGTATATGGTGCGTGAAGCGCCCGCGGCCGTGATCGAGCTGGAACATGCCGGCGTGCCGTTCAGCCGCAACGACAACGGCACGATCTATCAGCGCCCGTTCGGCGGCCATATGCAGAATATGGGCGAAGGCCCGCCGGTGCAGCGCACCTGCGCCGCCGCCGACCGTACCGGCCACGCCATGCTCCACGCGCTCTATCAGCAGAGCCTGAAGTATGACGCGGACTTCTACATCGAATATTTCGCGCTCGACCTCATCATGGAGAACGGCGCCTGCCGCGGCGTCATCGCCATGTGCATGGAAGACGGCTCGATCCACCGCTTCCGCAGCCACGCCGTGGTCCTCGCCACCGGCGGCGGCGGCCGCGTCTATCAGTCGGCGACCTCGGCGCACACCTGCACCGGCGACGGCAACGGCATGGCGCTGCGCGCCGGCCTGGCGCTGCAGGACATGGAGTTCGTCCAGTTCCACCCGACCGGCATCTACGGCGCGGGCGTGCTGATCACCGAGGGCGCGCGCGGCGAAGGCGGCTACCTCACCAACTCGGAAGGCGAGCGCTTCATGGAGCGCTACGCACCGTCGGCCAAGGATCTCGCCAGCCGCGACGTCGTCGCGCGCTCGATGGCGATGGAGATCCGCGAGGGCCGCGGCGTCGGCAAGGAGAAGGACCACATCTTCCTTCACCTCGACCATATCGATCCCAAGGTGCTGGCCGAGCGTCTGCCCGGCATCACCGAGACCGGCAAGATCTTCGCCAATGTCGATCTGACCAAGAAGCCGCTGCCGGTGGTTCCGACCGTCCATTACAATATGGGCGGCATCCCGACCAACTATCACGGCGAAGTCGTGCAGCTGCGCGACGGCAACCCCGACGCGGTCGTCCCCGGCCTGTTCGCGGTCGGCGAAGCGGCGTGCGTGAGCGTCCACGGCGCCAACCGCCTCGGCTCCAACTCGCTGATCGACCTTGTCGTGTTCGGCCGCGCCACCGGCCTGCGCCTCAAGGAGACGCTCAAGCCCAACACGCCGCACAATCCGCTGCCCCAGGGCTCGGAAGAGTTCGCGCTCACCCGTCTCGACCATTTCCGCAACGCCAAGGGCGGATCGTCGACCGCTCAGGTTCGCGCCGACATGCAGAAGACGATGCAGCGTCACTGCGCCGTGTTCCGCGACAGCGCGCTGCTGTCCGAAGGCGTCCAGCACATGGATCAGGTCTACAAGCGGATGGAGGACATCGACGTCACCGACCGCTCGCTGATCTGGAACACCGATCTGATCGAGACGCTCGAGCTCGACAATCTGATCGGCCAGGCGCTGGTGACGATCAAGGGCGCCGAGAACCGCAAGGAAAGCCGCGGCGCACACATGCACGAGGACTTCCCGGATCGCGACGACGCGAACTGGATGAAGCACACCGTCGCCACCTTCGAAGGCTGGGGCGGCAAGGGCGGCGCGACGTCGATCGACTATCGTCCGGTCCACGAATACACGCTCACCGACGACGTCGAGTACATCAAGCCGAAGAAGCGGGTGTACTGATTTGAAGCAGCCCCGGGACCGGTCGTTCCGGGGCGGCGCTGCCATCGGGTTCGTTGCGGCGATTTCCGGACTTGCGCTGATCATCTGGTCGCGAATGTTGCCCGCCTACATCGTCCCGTTTGGCGAGGCGATGCAGGCCTATGACGCCCTCTGTCTTACCTCTGGCAAACGCGACCCCGCCGCGATGGCGCATTATTCTTCGCTGTTCGGCTGGCGCTATGCCCTGGCAAATGCCGGCGTTTCTTTGTTCCTCGGCGCATGCTCCTACCATGCAGGATTGATCCTCAGCGCACCCTTGCGATCGAGCCGACCTGCTTACCCGCGTTTACGGACACCCGTCAGTCGCGGGCAATTTCTGCTACTCGGCGTCCTGGCGATTTTCCTGTTCTGGGTTGGGTCGATCTGGGGCCTGCAGACCGATTTGCGCCGCCTCTATTTTCCGGCCTGCGCGGATTCGATCGGCATTCCCATATCCGGATTGACGTTTGGCCTCATCGTCATTTCACCAATCCTGATTCTGGTCGGCTTACTGGTGACCCGCGGCTTTGGCGCACTTCCCGTCAAGCTCACTGAGTGGGATCGATTACGGCCGCGCAGGTCATGGATCGTCAGCGTTGTGTTTCTGACACTCGCCCTCCTCAATCTAGCGGTTCTTGGCGCCAGCATCTTCTCGTCCGACATTATCCTCCCGGCCGGCATCCTGACGACCTACCTCTTGCTGGCGACCCGCGCCGCGCTGCTCGCGCCCAAGACGAGTCCGCGCACCGCCTGAGCATCCCCGCGCGATGCGGACGGCTTGACGATCCTTCAGCACGCACGCACTTTCCCCGGAACATCTCCGGGGGAAGTCGATGCGTTCGATGTTGCTGCCGTTGGTTGCCCTGCTCGCGCTCCTTCCCGCGTCGGCGGCTCAGCGACAGCCCTATACCCCGCCGCAGCACACCGCCCCGCCCCCGCCCGGGGTCACGCGCTCGACGCCCTGGGAGGTCGCCCAGCAGGCCGATGGCGGCACCCAGATCGAACGTGACCGCCCGGCCCGGCACGCGCTCGCCGAGCATCGCCGCCTCGCTCGCGCGCTCGCCCCGCTCCTCCCCCAGCGCAAGGGCGTGGTCGACGCCTATGTCCTCTCGGTCGCGCTCGACAGCGATCCCGTATTCGGGCGTGAGGCGCGTGAGGCGGGCAAGGTATTGGCGCGCCGCTATGACGCCGTCGGCCGCACGCTGGTTCTGGGCGGCACGGACGGGTCGGCGCCCAGCACGCTGCCGATGGGATCGCCGGTCCATGTCGAAGCCGCGCTCGCCCGGATTGCTGAGCTGATGAACCCGGCCGAGGATGTGCTGATCCTCTACACCACCAGCCACGGCGCGCCGTTCGGCATCGTCTATAATGACGGCAACGAAGGCTGGGGGGCGATCTCGCCCGACCGCCTCGCGCGGCTGCTCGATGCGTTCGGCATCCACCGCCGGCTGCTGATCGTCAGTGCCTGTTACTCGGGGGTGTTCGTCCCCGCCCTATCGGGCCCGCAGACGATGATCGTCAGTGCGGCGGCGTCCGACCGCTCTTCCTTCGGGTGCATGGCGGAGAATGACTGGACCTTCTTCGGCGACGCGCTGATCAACCGCGCGCTGCGCAAGCCGCAACCGCTCGGCCCCGCGGTGACCGAGGCGATCGGGCTGATCGCGGGCTGGGAGCGGCAGGGCAACCTCAAGCCTTCGCTCCCCCAGCAGAGCATGGGAGCCGAGGTGAAGCGATGGCTTGCCCCGCTTGAGGCGCGGATGCCGAGAGCCGCGACCGCGCCGGTCGGACGCCCTTCGCTGGACAGCCTGGCCGCAACGCAACGCTGATCTTTACCCGTCGCGCGCTCGAAGCGTTTGCAGCACCGCCCCCGCTTATGTATCTGACCCTCCAAATCGAGGGGCCAGCGCCGTCGCGCCGCGCTTCCGCAGACACGGTACGGGGTTTGACATGGCTGATTTCGCTCTTCCCAAGAACAGCAGGATCACGAAGGGCAAGAGCCACCCGGCACCGGCCGGCGCGAGCCATACCAAGACCTTCACCATCTATCGCTACGATCCCGACTCGGGCGAGAATCCGCGCTACGACAATTTCACGATCGATCTCGACGATTGCGGGCCGATGGTTCTCGACGCGCTGATCAAGATCAAGTCGGAGGTCGACCCCAGCCTCACCTTCCGCCGTTCGTGCCGTGAGGGTATTTGCGGCTCGTGCTCGATGAACATGGGCGGCAAGAACGGCCTCGCCTGCACCACGGCGATCGAGGACATCAAGGGCGACATCCGCATCACCCCGCTCCCGGCGATGGACGTGATCAAGGACCTCGTCCCCGACTTCACCCATTTCTACGCGCAATACGCGTCGATCCAGCCCTGGCTGAAGACCGTGTCGCCCCCGCCCTCGGGCAAGGAGCGGCTGCAGTCGCCGGAGGACCGCAACAAGCTCGACGGTCTGTACGAGTGCATCCTGTGCGCTTGCTGCTCGACCAGCTGCCCGAGCTACTGGTGGAACAGCGATCGTTTCCTCGGCCCGGCGATCCTGCTCCAAGCCTATCGCTGGCTGGCCGACAGCCGCGACGAGGCGACCGGCGAGCGTCTCGACGAGCTGGAGGATCCTTTCCGCCTCTATCGTTGCCATACGATCATGAACTGCTCGAACGTCTGCCCCAAGGGTCTCTCGCCCGCCAAGGCGATCGCTGAGATCAAGAAGATGGAAGCCGAGCGCATCGTTTGATCGAGCGCGCCGCCTTCGCCCTGCTGGCCGCGCTCGCGGTTCCCGCCGCGGCGCAGGAGGCAAAGCCGGTCGCCCCGGGCATCTGGCTGATCGAGGGCGGCTACGAACCCGGCCGCCAGCCCGACGGCAATTCGGTGCTGATCGAGGGACCGGACGGGCTGCTGCTCGTCGATAGCGGCCGTCACGCCAGTCACGGCGCGAAGATCGAGGCGGCGATCGCCGCGCGCGGCAAACCGCTCAGGCGGATCGTCAACACGCACTGGCACCTGGATCACGTCAGCGGCAATCCGGCGCTCAAGGCGAAGCACCCGGGCGTGCGCGTCGTAGCCAGCGACGCGATCGACGGCGCGCTCACCGGCTTCCTGAAGCGCAGCGCCGATTCCGCCCGCCCCGCACTCGAAGCCGGCACGATCCCGGAGCCGATGGCAAGCGAGGTGCGCGGCGATCTCGCGACCTTCGAGCGTGGCAGCGAGCTGCGGCCCGACGACGTGGTGCGTAAGGACGGCACCGTCGACGCGGGCGGGCGGAAGCTCGAGCTGAGGCTCGCCCGTCATGCCGCCACGGCCGGCGACGTCTGGGTCTACGATCCGTCGAGCCGGGTCCTCATCGCCGGTGACCTCGTCACCGATCCCGTTCCCTTCCTCGATACCGCCTGCCCCGATGGCTGGCTGAAGGCGCTCGACGCCGTCGCCGCGACGCCGTTCGTCACGCTGATCCCGGGGCATGGCAGGGTCATGAACCGGCCGGCCTTCATGAGCTGGAGATCGAAGTTCACGCGCTTGCTCGACTGCGCTCGCGGCACGCTCAAGCCGAGCTATTGCGCCACGCAATTGTTCGACTCGACGGACGACCGCGCACCGTTCGACCAATTGCGCGTGCTCACCATGACCTCCTACTATGTCGAGCGTATCCGCAGCGGCGAGCTGGACAAGAACTGCCCCAAATGACCGACACCCCCTTCGTCTATGGCGACGACCCCGACCTTCCCGGCTGGAAACGGTGGGAGCTGCGCGATCCCACCCGCTTCAACGCCTTTCTCGGGCCGCTCGCGGTCAAGCTGGTCGACGGCAAGGCGCTGGTCCGCATGGTGCCGGGGCGCGAGCATTCGAACCTGCGCGACTCCACCCATGGCGGCGCGCTGCTCGGCTTCATGGACGTGGCCCTGTTCGCCGCAGCGCGCAGCTTCGGCACGCTCGACGCGGGCGGCGCGGTGACGCTCGACCTTTCGGCGCAGTTCATCGGCACCAGCACGATCGGTCAGCCGATCGTCGCCGAGGTCGAATTGCTGCGCGAAACCGGCCGGATGCTGTTCATGCGCGGGCTGGTGAAACAGGACGCCAATGTCCTCGCCAGTTTCTCCGGCACCGTGCGCAAATCCTCGCCCAAGGCATCATGATCCCGGCAACATGACCAAGGTTCTCGAAAAATATCATGCCCTCGTCGCGGCAGGCGAGCTTCGCGCCGATCCCGATCAGGCGGCCGCCGCGCGCCGGCTCGACCATCTCGCGCACGAGCTGGAACAGGGACCGCGCAAGGGCAGCGTGCTGTGGCGACTCGCGCGCCGCGCGCACGAGGCGCCGAAGGGCGTGTACATGTGGGGCGGCGTCGGGCGCGGCAAATCGATGCTGATGGACCTGCTGTTCCAAGCCGTGAAGATCGACCGCAAGCGCCGCGTCCATTTCCACGAATTCATGATCGAGGTGCATGCGCGCATCGCGGAGGAGCGCAAGAAGGAGGCCGGCGACCCGATCGTGCCGGTGGCGAAGGCGCTGGCCGAAAATCTCCGCCTGCTCGCCTTCGACGAAATGGTGATCAACAACACCGCCGACGCGATGATCCTCAGCCGGCTGTTCACCGCGATGATGGCCGAGGGGCTGACGGTGGTCGCGACCTCCAACCGCCCGCCCGACGATCTCTACAAGGACGGGTTGCAGCGCAATTCATTCCTCCCTTTCATCGCGCTGCTCAAGGACAAGCTCGACGTCCTGCCGCTGAACGGCCCGACCGACTATCGCCGCGACCGGCTCGGCCTGATGGATATGTGGCTCGTTCCCAACAGCCCGGCCAACACCGCGACTCTGTCCGCCGCCTTTTTCCGCCTCACCGACTATCCGGTCGAGGACCGCGCCAACGTGCCGTCCGAGGATATCGAGGTGCAGGGCCGCACGCTGCACGTCCCCAAGAGCCTCAAGGGCGTCGCCGTCTTCTCGTTCAAACGGCTGTGCGGCGAGGCGCGCGGCGCGGCCGACTATCTCGCCATCGCGCGGCGCTATCATACCGTGATCATCGTCGGCATCCCGCGGCTGGGGCCGGAGAACCGCAACGAGGCCGCGCGCTTCGTCACGCTGATCGACGCGCTGTACGAGCATAAGGTCAAGCTGCTGGCGATGGCCGATGCCTCACCGATGGACCTCTACGCGCAAGGCGACGGTAAGTTCGAGTTCGAACGCACCGTCAGCCGCCTGATGGAGATGCAGTCCGAGGATTATCTGGCGCAGGGGCATGGCAGCGAGGGCTGAGCCTCACCCAGCCACCGCTTCTGACAACGCCTCACCCCGCCCGGTCAGGCCATAGAGCGGCACCGGCGGGAAGCGGTCCTCCAGCCGCCGCCGCACCAGATCCTGCCCGATCATCGCCTGTAGTGTCAGCGACAGCGCGCGCGGCGTCACCGGCGACAGCCGCGTCTGGAGCGCGTTGAAGCGGGTCCATTCGTCCTCCAGCCCGCCGGCGACGGGCAGTGTCCAGCGCGACAGATCGGGCGCCTCCAGCCCCAG
Organism: Sphingomonas sp.; assembly: GCA_035481255.1. Lineage (GTDB taxonomy): Bacteria > Pseudomonadota > Alphaproteobacteria > Sphingomonadales > Sphingomonadaceae > Sphingomonas. Next base: position 8,583 of record DATIGZ010000481.1, read on the forward strand.
CCGTACCCGCGCCGCCTCGATCCGCTCGCACGCCGCGCCGATCGCGCGACCGGCGTCGCTCAGCACATATTCGGGGCGCAGCGGGTGGCCATGGCCCGGGTTGGGCATCACCCAGCCCTGCTCGCGCAGATAAGCGAGCGTTCGGGTCAGGCTGTTACGCGACAAGCCGAAGCGCCGCTCGATCACCGCGAAGCGCGATCCCTGTTCGCTGCTGAGCAGTGCAAGCACCGGTATTGCCCAGCGGCTGGCGCTGAGCAGTTGCAAAACCGCGGGCGAAAGAACCGGATCGTTCACGGGCTTGACCATATCACAATCTACTATACAAACGGAACCATAACCAATGGAGGATGACATGGCAAGTTCCGCAACCTCTGGGACCGCGGCCACTTCGGCCATCGCCTATGACGGCGGCCTCGCCTGCGCGATCAACGTCACCAGCTTCGACCGGTCGATCGACTGGTACACCGGCGTGCTCGGCATGAAGCTGCTCTATCGCATGGACGAAATCGCCTGGTGCGAGCTCGAGACCAGCGTCGCGCGCGTGACGGTCGGTCTGTCGCAGGTCGAGGCCGTGCCCGCCGGCGGCGGCGCGACCCTGACCTTCGGCGTGACGGACATCGAGGCGGCGAAGGCCGCGCTCGACGCCGCGGGCGTTCGGCAGGACGGTCCGATCGCCGACGTCCCCGGCATGGTCCGCTATCTCACCTTCTTCGACCCCGACGGAAACGCGCTGATGTTCTATCAGGACATGTCGTCCGCCGATCCGGCCTGACCCGCCCCTATCACGGCTGCGCAAGATCGTTTCACAGGGACCACCACCAACACGCGACTTGTGTCATGATAGCGTAAGCCGCATGGCCGCAAGGCACTCTATTGCAACTAATTCGCAAGTGCAAAGATTTCCTTGACATGCCGTGATTCGGCTGTTGCCGCAGGGGTACAAAGCGCCTAAGGCGCCTGCGTTCCCTGCGGCCCGGAGAGTCATGGAGCCGCCCAACCTATGTTTAGGGAGGCTCATTTGGCCCGCAAGAAGATCGCCCTTATCGGCGCCGGCAACATCGGCGGCACGCTTGCCCACCTCGCCGCGCTCAAGGGGCTCGGCGACATCGTCCTGTTCGACGTGGTCGAGGGCGTTCCGCAGGGCAAGGCGCTCGACCTGTCGCAGTGCGGCCCGGTCGAGGGCTTCGACGCCAAGATCACCGGCTCGAACGACTATGCCGATATCGCGGGCGCGGACGTCATCATCGTCACCGCCGGCGTCGCCCGCAAGCCGGGCATGAGCCGCGACGATCTGCTCGGCATCAACTTGAAGGTCATGAAGGCCGTCGGCGAGGGCATCGCCGCCAACGCGCCCGACGCCTTCGTCATCTGCATCACCAACCCGCTCGACGCGATGGTGTGGGCGCTGCGCGAATTCTCCGGCCTGCCGCACAACAAGGTCGTCGGCATGGCCGGCGTGCTCGACAGCGCGCGCTTCAGCCACTTCCTCGCGGAAGAATTCCAGGTGTCGGTCAAGGAAGTGACCAGCTTCGTGCTCGGCGGCCATGGCGACACGATGGTCCCGGTCGTCGAGTACTCGACCGTCGCGGGCATCCCCATCCCCGACCTCATCAAGATGGGCCGCTCGACCAAGGAGCGCATCGACGCGATCGTGCAGCGCACCCGTTCGGGCGGTGGCGAGATCGTCGGCCTGCTCAAGACCGGTTCGGCCTTCTACGCCCCCGCCACCAGCGGCATCGCGATGGCCGAAGCGTATCTGTACGATCAGAAGCGCCTGCTGCCCTGCGCCGCGCATCTGACGGGCCAGTATGGCGTCGATGACCTCTATGTCGGCGTCCCCGTGATCATCGGCGCCGGCGGCGTCGAGCAGGTCGTCGAGATCGAACTGGACGACGAGGCCAAGGCCAATCTCCAGGTCTCGGTCGACGCGGTCAAGGAACTGCTGGTCGCCTGCAAGGGCATCGACAGCACGCTCGGCTGATGCCGGCACTCGCCGCCTTTGCACTGATCGCAACGACGGTCGGAACGGCGCAGGCATCGCCTGCGCCGTCGCCGTTGTTCGGCGCGTTCAAGGCGGCGTGCGGCAATGTCGCCAGCTTCGAGCATCTCGCCAAGGCGGCGACCGCCGCTGGCTGGACCGAAGTCGCCGAGGCGCAGGCGGATCCGCGCATCGCCACGATCGTCGGCAAGGGCCGCGACGCGATGCGCAGGGAAGAGCCGGAGGCGAAGGTCTCGGGCCAGATGTTCCGTCAGCGTTTCGACGGGCGCGACGTGTGGCTGGTCACCAGCCGCGTCCATGCCACGGCCGGCTGGTGGGGCAATGGCTGCCGCGCTTACGACCTCGACGCCCCCGCCGCTCCGGCGCGCGAGACGCTCGACGCATGGGTCGGCAAGGCACCGACAAGCGTTCAGGCGAACGGCAACGCCTCCAAGCGGCTGTGGGAGCCGTGGCAGGATGGCGTCAGCCTCGAAATCACTTACGTGCCGCGCGATAATCCGCTCGGCGCAACCTATGGCATCCAGGGGCTGGTTTTGGTGGCCCAAGCAATCGGAGGGTTCTGAATGTCGATTCTGATCGACCGCAATACCAAGGTCATCACGCAGGGTATGACCGGTGACACCGGCACCTTCCATACCCAGCAGGCGCTGGCCTATGGCACCCAGATGGTCGGCGGCGTGACCCCGGGCAAGGGCGGCACCGAGCATATCGGCCTGCCCGTGTTCGACACCGTCGCGGAAGCCAAGAGCAAGACCGGAGCCGACGCCTCGGTCATCTACGTGCCGCCGCCCTTCGCTGCGGACTCGATCCTCGAGGCGATCGACGCCGAAATCCCGCTGGTCGTCTGCATCACCGAAGGCATCCCGGTGCTCGACATGCTGCGCGTCAAGAACACGCTGGCCGGCTACGAGGACGTGGTCCTGGTCGGCCCGAACTGCCCCGGCGTGATCACCCCGGGCGA
>DATIGZ010000482.1:0-5903 GCA_035481255.1 Sphingomonas sp.
GTCCTGCGGATCGGGATCGTCCCTGCCGCGATCGCCGCATTCACGGTTGGAGCGGCGGTCGAGCTCGGCCAGTTAGCCGGACTCGTGGACATGCTCGGCCTGTCGCACAGCGCGGTGGCACGGACGCTATTCGGCACGGAGTTCGAAATATGGGACTTCGCAGCTTATGCCACCGGCGCGATCATCGCCGCCCTCGCCGACCTCGCCCGGGAGAGGCGCCGCTAAGCCGCCGCCTCCTCCGCGAACAGCGTCTTCAAATCCTTCTTCAAAATCTTGCCATTGGCGTTCCTCGGCAGCGTTTCCTGCACGAAGCGGATCGCCACCGGCACCTTGAAACCCGCGATCCGGTCGCGGACCCATCGCTGGAGCTCTGCCTCGGTCGCGTGAGTTCCGGGCGCGAGATGGACGACCGCGGCCGGCTCCTCGCCCAGCGTGCGGTGCGGAATGCCGATCAGCGCCGCGTCGGTCACCGCGGGGTGCGCATAGAGCACGTCCTCGACTTCGGACGAGTAGATATTCTCGCCGCCGCGGATGATGATGTCCTTGGCGCGGTCGACGATGAACAGGAAACCTTCCTCGTCGAGCTTCGCCAGATCGCCGGTGCGGACCCAGCCGTCGACGAAGCAGGCGGCGGTGTCCTCGGGCTTGTTCCAATAGCCCTTCACGATCATCGGCCCCTTGGCCCACAGCTCACCGACCTCGCCCGCGGGCAATTCCGCCTTGCCGTCGGCATCCATGATCTTGAGCTGAGCGACGGGCACGGGCGGACCGGCGCTGGTCGGGCGGTTGAGATAATCCTCCGACGAATGGCTGGTCACCGTCGCCATCGTTTCGGTCATGCCCCAGCCGTTTCCGGGGAGCGCGCCGAATTCGGTGTAGATGCGCTTGACCAGCTCGGGCGCCGACGGCGCGCCGCCATAGGCGATCGCCTCGATGCTGGAGAGGTCGTATTTGTCGCGCTCGGGGTGCTCGAGCAACTGCCACGCGATCGTCGGCACGCCGCCGGTCAGATTGACCTTCTCGCGCTGGATGATCTCCATCGCCTGCACCGGATCCCATTTGCGCATGAAGATGGTGGTGTTGCCCGCCGCGACCGACCCCATCAGGCTCGCCGAGCAGGCGGTGACATGGAATAGCGGAATGACCATCAGGCCGGTCTTGGCGCTCGGCTCGGGCGGCATCTCGCCACGGCGCAGGAACGAGCGCGCCGCCGCATAGCCGCCGGACAAGATGTTGGTGCACAGGTTGCGGTGCGTGCCCAGCGCGCCCTTGGGATTGCCGGTCGTGCCGCTGGTGTAGAAGATCGTCGCGTCATCCTCGGGCACCAGCGTCGGATCGGCCGGAAGCGGCACGTCGGCCAGCGCGGCCCAGTCGTTGGGCGCGCCGATCAGATCCTCGAGCCGCCGCACGCCGTCGCCCAGATCGCCGCGCGCGCGGCTGACGACGGTATGACGCAGATCGGGCAAAGCGGACAGCGCATCGGCGAGCCGGTCGTATCGCTCGCCATCGACGAACAGCACGTTGCTGCCCGAATCGCGCAGGCCGTAGTCGAGTTCGCCGCCCGTCCACCACGCGTTGAGCGGCACGAGGATCGCACCGATACTGACCGCCGCGAAGAAGATCACCGGCCATTCGGGGAGGTTGCGCATCGCGAGGGCGACGCGGTCGCCCTTCCCGACTCCCATTTCACGCAGCGCCGTCGCGAGATGCGCGACCGCGCGGAAATTGGCGTCGAAGGTGACGCGCTCATCCTCATGGATGGTGAACACCCGGTCGCCGTACATGCGCGACGCCTGAATGAGGAAAGCGAGGCTGGGCGGTGCGTTCTTCCATACGCGGGTGGGCACGCCGCGAATCTCGACCTCGTCCATTTCGAACTTCTGGCCGGGCGCGGTCATCAGGGCCTGTGCTTGCCCTAGCGTCATCTTCGGCCAGTTGGGGTCGAGCGGGATGATCGGTTCGGCAGCCAAGGCACACTCTCCAGCTTTGTTGAATTTGCGGTTTGGCGTTTCCACCACCGCTTCTTTCAGGTTATTCTTGATTCATACTCCGCCAAACGCAATAGGGAAGCGACAGGCGGAGCAAACCGCCGGAAGCAAGGATTCGAATTAGGGGTATGGACGCCGCCACCTTCGCACCGCCCGCCCGGACAGGGTTCGACGCCGACCGGCTCGCGGCGATCGATGCCTTCATCAAGACGCGCTACCTCGACTCGGGCAAGCTGCCGCATGCGCAGCTGCTGATCGCGCGCGACGGCCGAATCGCGCACTTCAGCCATCAGGGCGCCGCGCGGGAAAATGGCGCGCCGGTCGACGAAAGCTCGATCTTCCGCATCGCGTCGATGACCAAGCCGGTCACCTCGATCGCGTTCATGCAGCTGGTCGAGGAGGGCAAGGTCGCGCTCGACACGCCGGTCCATCACGTCCTGCCCGAGCTGAAAGGCGTCGGGGTCTATAATGGCGGCGGCGGCGGGGTGCCGTTCATCACCAAGCCGACCGCCGAGCCGATGCGGATGATCGATCTGCTGCGGCACACGTCGGGGCTGACCTACAGCTTCCAGAACCGCGGCAATATCGACGCGGCCTATCGCGCCGGGAAGATCGAGAACTGGCACGGCAATCTCGACCTCGACGGGTTCATCGCGGCGCTGAGCAAGCTGCCGCTGGAATTCTCGCCGGGCGAGGCATGGAATTATTCGGTGTCGACCGATGTGCTCGGCGCGGTGGTCGAGCGGGCCGCCGGAATGCCGCTCGACCGCGTGTTCGAGGAACGCATCTTCGCGCCGCTCGGCATGGCCGACACCGGCTTTTGGGTGCCCGAGGACAAGATCGGGCGGCTGACCGATTGCTGGACGTCCATTCAGGGCAGCCGCGTCATGTACGACGAGGGCGCGAAGTCGGCATGGAGCAAGCGCCCCACCCTCGTCTCGGGCGGAGGCGGGCTCGTCTCGACCGCGCTCGACTATCACCGTTTCTGCACGATGCTCCTGAACGGCGGGACGCTGGAGGGCGCGCGGATCATCGGGCGCAAGACGCTCGAACTGATGACGCAGAACCATTTGCCCGGCGGCGCGGACCTCGCCAGCATGTCCCGATCGCTGTTCAGCGAGACGCAGAATGCGGGAACGGGCTTCGGCCTCGGCTTCGCGGTCAACATGGACGTCGCCAGGACGATGATCCCCGGATCGGTCGGAGAATATTATTGGGGCGGGATGTTCTCGACCGCCTTCTTCGTCGATCCGGTCGAGCGGATCACGATGGTGTTCATGACCCAGCTCTCGCCATCGGGTCTCTACCCGATCCGGCGCGAGCTCAAGACGATGATCTATTCGGCGCTGGTTTGATCCCAACGCTCATTCACTGGAGAGTTTGATGTCCGTTATCACCACCGAACGTCAGGGCAAAATCCTCGTCATCACCTCGAACAACCCGCCGGTGAACGCGCTCGGCGCGGCGGTGCGGCAGGGGCTGGATGCGGCGATCAAGGAGCTGGCGGGCGACGACAGCCTGAAGGCGGCGGTGATCCGCTGTGACGGGCGCACCTTCTTCGCCGGCGCCGACATCACCGAATTCGGCAAGCCGATGCAGGAGCCGGGCCTGCCCGTGCTGGTCGACCTGATCGAGGCGAGCGAGAAGCCGGTCGTCGCGGCGGTGCACGGCACCGCGCTGGGCGGCGGATGCGAGGTCGCGCTGGCGTGCCATTACCGTATCGCCGTTCCCTCGGCCAAGTTCGGCCTGCCCGAAGTGAAGCTCGGCATCCTGCCGGGCGCGGGCGGCACGCAGCGGCTGCCGCGCGTCGCGGGAGTCGAGCTGGCGCTTGAGATGGCGACCAAGGGCGATCCGATCAGCGCCAAGGCAGCGCAGGCCGCGGGTCTGGTCGATCGCCTTGCCGGCGAGGACAGCCTGACCGCCGACGCGGTAGCCTATGCCAATGAGGTCGCGGCCGCGCGCCCCCTGCCCCGCACCAGCGAGAAGGCGGTCAAGGCCGATCCGGGGGTGTTCGACGCCTTCCGCAAGACCAACGCCAAGCGGTTCCGCAACATGGACGCGCCGGCCGAGATCATCGCGGTGATCGAGGAAACCGCCGACAAGAGCTATGCCGAGGGTGTTCAGCGCGAGCGCATGGGCTTCATGAAGCTGATCATGGGCACGCAGTCGGCGGCGATGCGCCACATCTTCTTCGCCGAGCGCAAGGCCGCGAAGATCGACGACGTGCCCGAGGACACCAAGCTGCGCGATATCAAGCGCGTCGGCGTGATCGGCGCCGGCACGATGGGCGGCGGCATTTCGATGAACTTCCTGTCGGCGGGCATCCCGGTGACGATCGTCGAAATGCAGCAGGAGGCGCTCGACCGCGGCACCGGCACGATCCGCAAGAATTACGAGGCGACCGCCGCCAAGGGCCGGATGACCGCCGAGCAGGTCGAGGCCGCGATGGGCGCGCTCAAGCCGACCCTCAGCCTCGACGATCTCGCCGACTGCGACCTCATCATCGAGGCCGTGTACGAGAATATGGACGTCAAGAAGGACATTTTCGGCAAGCTCGATAAGATCGCCAAGCCGGGCGCGATCCTGGCGTCCAACACCAGCTATCTCAACATCGATGAGATCGCGGCATCGACCAGCCGTCCGCAGGACGTGCTTGGTCTGCACTTCTTCTCGCCCGCCAATGTCATGAAGCTGCTGGAAATTGTGCGCGGCGCGAAGACCGACAAGGATGTGCTGGCGACCGTCATGGACGTCGCCAAGAAGATCAAGAAGGTCGCGGTGGTCGCGGGCGTATGCCACGGCTTCATCGGCAACCGCATGCTGATGCCGCGTCAGGTCGAGGCGATGAAGCTGCTGATGGAAGGCGCGACGCCCGAGCAGGTCGATCGCGTCCATGTCGAGTTCGGCATGCCGATGGGGCCGTTCCAGATGAGCGACCTTGCCGGCGTCGATATCGGCTGGCACCGCGACCCGGCGCGGATCGAGAGCATCCGCGACGCGCTCGCCGCCGAGAACCGCTGGGGCCAGAAGACCAAGGCCGGCTTCTACGACTATGACGACAAGCGGAACCCGTCGCCCTCGCCCCGCGTGGCCGAGATCATCGAGGACTTCCGCAAGAAGACCGGCACCGCGCAGCATGAGGTGACCGATCAGGAGATCGTCGAGCGCACGCTCTACCCGATGGTGAACGAGGGCGCGCTGATCCTGCAGGAGGGCATGGCCCAGCGCGCGTCGGACATCGATGTGGTGTGGATCTATGGCTATGGCTGGCCGGTCTATCGCGGCGGCCCGATGTTCTGGGCGGATACGGTCGGCCTCAAGACCATCGTCGAGGGCCTGGAGAAGCACGGCTTCACGGTCGCGCAGCTGCTCAAGGACAAGGCCGAGAGCGGCGGGAAGTTCAATGGCTGACCTTGCCGCCCCGGCTCCCCGTGCGGCTGACGCATGGACCGGGGCGAGCGCGCTCGGTCTCGCCGCGGCCATCGCGCGCGGCGAGACCAGCGCGCGCGAACAATGCGAACTGGCGATCGCGCGGATCGAGGCGGCGGACGGCGATATCAACGCGGTGGTCGTCCGCGACTTCGACCGTGCGCTGGAAGCCGCCGACCGCGCCGATACCGCGATCGCGCGCGGCCAACGCCGACCCTTCCTCGGCGTGCCGATGACCGTCAAGGAGGCGTTCGACGTCGCCGGGCTGCCGACCAGCTGGGGCTTCGCGCACGCGGCCGGCAACATCGCGACAAGCGACGCGGTGGTGGTGCAGCGGATGAAGGCCGCCGGTGCGATCATCCTCGGCAAGACCAATGTCGCGCCGGGCCTTGCCGACTGGCAGTCGGACAACCCGGTTTATGGCCGTACCGCCAATCCGCACGACCTTTCCCGTACCGCGGGCGGATCTTCTGGCGGGTCGGCGGC
>DATIGZ010000483.1:0-6135 GCA_035481255.1 Sphingomonas sp.
GACGATCCCGCCGAAATATTGCGGCTTGGTTTCGTAGAGACCGATATTGTCGTAGCCGAGCGCCACGTCGGCCTTCTTCCCGTTGCGGTCGGGTATCACCACCGACTGGATCGTCGCGCCATAGGCGATCAGCGTCACGGAGACGCCACGCCCGTTGGCGAGTGTGACCGACGCGACCTCGCGTCCATCCGCCAGCTTGCCGAACGAGCCGCGCTTGGCGGTGGCGGCCTCCGCTGCGCTGGCGAGCGCGCAGGCGGAGACCGCGGCGGCCAGCATTGCGGTATGTTTCAGCATCTCTTGTCCTCCACTAGCCGCGATACATTTGGGTCGGCAGGCCGCGGCAGCCCGGATCGACCTCGAACAATGCGCCGCCCAGCGGCTCGTCTGTATCCACCGCCGCGGATGTCACGAACATCCGGTCGAGGTTCGCGCCCGCGAAGGTGCAGCTGCTAATCTGGCTGGCGGGCAGCTCGATGATGCGGTCGCGCTCGCCCTCATGGGTGAAGCGCATCACGCAGCCGCCGCCCCAGCACGCCACCCACAGCCCGCCATCGGCGTCGAAGGCCATGCCGTCGGGCTTGCCCCAATGCGGCTCGAAGCGGATGAATTCGGTGCGCTCGCCCAGGTTTCCGTCCGTGCCGAGCGCGAAGCGATAGATGATGCCAAGGCCGCTGTCGGTATGCAGAATGGTGCGCGCGTCGGCGCTGATCGCAGGCCCGTTGGCGATGTGATAACCATCGTCCACCCGTTCGGCGGTGCCGTCGGGATCGAGCCGGTAGAAGGCGCCGCTGGGCTTGTCGGCGGTGACGGGCATCGTGCCCAACCACACGCGCCCCGCGGCATCGGCCTTGGCGTCGTTGACGCGATTACCGGCGCGATTGGGTTCGAGCCTGGCAATCAGGTCGATGATCGTGCCCTCGGCCGAGAGCGCGGCGACCTCTCGCCCGATCCCGGCGATCAGCCCGCCACTTTCGCGTTCGATCACCCAGCCGGTATGGCCGGGCATCGGCCAGCTCACGACGGCGCCGTCGGTGAGCGACAGGCGGTTGATCCGCTGGCCAAGGATGTCGGTCCAGTAGAGCGCTTCGTCACGCGCGGACCATAGCGGGCCTTCGCCCAGCTCATCGCGCCGGTCGCGCTCGATGACCCGCACCAGCGACATCAGTGGCTGTCCCGAGGCAGGCCGCGCGTCTGTGCGATGCGCTGATACTTGACCGCATTCTCCAGCACGGCGCCGGTGTCGAACTGGCCGACCAGTCCACGATGGATCTCCTGCCATGGTGTCTGCGATTCAGGCACATAGTCGCGGGCCTGGTCCAGTGCCTCGCGACGACGTTCCAGTTCGTCGGGTTCGACCAGCAGGTCCGCGCTGCGCTTCCTGAGGTCGATGCGAATGCGGTCACCGGTCCGGGCGAGCGCAAGGCCGCCGCCGACCGCGGCTTCGGGTGCGGCATTGAGGATTGAGGGCGATCCGCTGGTGCCCGACTGGCGTCCGTCGCCGATGCAGGGCAGGGCATGGATGCCGGCCTGAATCAGCGCGGCCGGCGGGCGCATGTTCACGACCTCCGCACCGCCCGGATAGCCGACCGGACCCGCGCCGCGCATGATCAGGATCGAATGCTCGCCTGCGCCGAGCGCGGGGTCGTCGATCCGCGCATGATAGTCCTCGGGCCCGTCGAACACGATCGCGGTCCCTTCGAACGCATCGGGGTCGTCGGGGTTGGAGAGATAGCGCGCTCGGAATTCGTCCGAGATCACACTCAGCTTCATCACCGCATTGTCGAACAGATTGCCCGACAGCACGGTGAGGCCGGCTGCGGGCTTGAGCGGCGCATCGAGCGTGCGGATCACATCTGCGTCAAGCGTGTCCGCCGCGCCGATATTGTCGGTGACCGAGCGTCCATTGGCGGTCAGCACATCGCCGTCGATCAGCCCGGCGCGCAGCAGTTGCCCCATCACCGCCGGAACCCCGCCGGCGCGATAGAAATCCTCGCCCAGATAGGACCCGGCGGGCTGAAGATTGACGATCAGCGGGACGTCCGCGCCATGTGCCTCCCAGTCCGCCAGTGTCAGCTCGACTCCGATATGGCGCGCGATGGCGTTGAGGTGGATCGGCGCGTTGGTCGATCCGCCGATCGCCGAGTTGACCCGAATCGCGTTGAGAAAGGCGGTGCGCGTCAGAATGTCAGACGGCTTGCGGTCCGCCTTCACCATCTCGACGATCTGGAGGCCGGTGAGATATGCGTTCTCCTGCCGGTCGCGATAGGGCGCGGGAATCGCGGCCGATCCGGGCAGCGACATGCCGAGCGCCTCGCACAGCGAGTTCATCGTCGTCGCGGTGCCCATCGTGTTGCACCAGCCGGTCGAAGGCGCGGAGGACGCCACCAGTTCGATAAAACCCTTATAGTCGATCTCGCCGGCGGCGAGCATCGCGCGCGCCTTCCAGACGATCGTCCCCGATCCGGTGCGCTCGCCCTTGAACCAGCCGTTGAGCATCGGTCCGACCGACAGGGCGATGGCGGGGATGTTCACCGTCGCGGCGGCCATCAGGCAGGCGGGCGTGGTCTTGTCGCAGCCGATGGTCAGCACCACGCCGTCCATCGGATAGCCGTAGATCGATTCCACCAGGCTCAGATAGCTGAGGTTGCGGTCCAGGCCCGCGGTCGGGCGCTTCCCCGTCTCCTGAATCGGATGCGTCGGGAACTCAAGCGCGATCCCGCCTGCATCGCGAATCCCCTCGCGGACACGCTTGGCCAGTTCGAGGTGATGGCGGTTGCAGGGAACGAGGTCGCTGCCAGTTTGCGCGATGCCGATGATCGGACGACCGGACTGAAGTTCCTCCAGACTGATTCCGAAGTTCAAATAGCGTTCGACATACAACGCTGTCATATCCGGATTCTCGGGATTGTCGAACCACGCTCGCGACCGCAGTCCGCGATTCCCCGGCTTTGTCTCGAGATCCCCCAGGCCGCCCATAGTCACTCCGATTCCCGCCGCACCGGCGTCGTTTCCACGTTGATAGAAGCCATTTTCGCGGATAGGAAGCATATATATCGTATAAAAGAGGCAAGCGTGGACAAGATCAAGCTGGGACTGGTCGGAATCGGAAAGATCGCGCGCGATCAGCATCTGCCGGCGCTTGCCGCATCGGGCGATTTCGAGCTGGCGGCGACAGCAAGCCGACATGGCCGGGTCGATGGCGTCGACGGCTATGGCTCGATCGCCGAGCTGGTCGCCGCTCGCCCGGACGTGGCCGCCATCTCGCTCTGCACGCCGCCCGATGGGCGTTTCGAGCAGGCGATGGCCGCGATTGCCGCGGGTCGGCATGTGATGCTCGAAAAGCCTCCGGCGGCGACGGTGTCCGAAGCGGAGGCGCTCGCGCAGGCGGCGCGCGCGGCCGGCGTGACGTTGTTCGCCACCTGGCACTCGCGTGAAGCGGCGGAGGTGGACGCCGCGCGCGACTGGCTCGCCGACAAGCGGATCGACGCCGTGCGCATTCGCTGGATGGAGAATATCCGGCAATGGCATCCGGGGCAGGACTGGATCCTCGCGGCGGGTGGCTTTGGCGTGTTCGATCCCGGCATCAACGCACTGTCGATCGCGACTCGTATCCTGCCTGATACGCTCACCGTGCTTGCCGCGACGATGGACGTGCCTGCCAATCGCGCCTGTCCGATCGCTGCGGCTGTTACCTTCCGCACCGGCGACGCGCAGGTCGACGCGAAGTTCGACTTTCTTCAGACCGGTGAGCAGACTTGGCATATCGAGGTCGAGACCGATGCCGGGCTGCTGCGGCTGACCGAGGGCGGGGGCAGGCTTGAGCTGCCGGGCCAGCCGGCGCTCAGCGGATCGAACGAGGAATATCCGCGGCTGTACAGCGATTTCGCCGGGCTGGTGCGTCGCCGAGAATCCGACGTCGATCTGCGCCCGATCCAGCTGGTTGCTGACGCCTTTCTGGTCGCTGATCGCTGGGTGACCGAGGCGTTCCAGTTCTAGTCGATTTCGCCGAGCAGCTCGCGGGCGCAGATGCGCTCGAACCGCAACTGCTCGCGTGCCTCCGCTTCCCCGCGGGTAGCTGCGCGTGCGGCGATCTGCCGGCGTGAAGCTGTGCAACAGGGCGTGACGGGCGAGGGGGGCGAAGGGCGCATGGGGTTTCCGCAATGACGGGCCGCCGCGGAGCCGAAGTCCCGCGGCGGCGTGAATTCAGCGGCGCTGGCCGTTGGCTTCGGTGGTCAGCTTCCTGATCTGCTCGACCTCGGCGGGACGATAGGGCTTGCCGTTGGCGCGCAACACATCGTGGAACCAGATGGTCGGTTCCTCGTGCGTGTAGGGCTTCTTCCAGCTGTCCCACGGCATGCGCGTCTGCGACTTGCCGTCGACAAAGCCCCAATTGATCATCGCGATCTTGTACTTCTTGCCGAGCGGAAGCGACCCGTCGAAGGTCGATCCGTTGCCACGCGCCATATACTCGGTGGCGAAAACCGGGCGGCCATAGCTTAGCACCTGCTTGGCGCGACGCTCGAACTTCTCGGGCCAGCTATAGTCGTGGAAGCTCATCACGTCCGACTGGGCGACCTGGATCTTCTCGACCGCGTCGAGCTTGTCATTCTGGTCCCAATTCTCGCCGATCCACAGCCCGCTGGTGAGCGGCTGGGTGGGATTGGCGCTGCGGGCCCAATCGAATACGGGACCGAGTAGCCCGGCGACCAGCGCCTTCTTCTGCGGGGTGGGCTTGTAATAGCCGCTGCCGCCGCCTTCGTTGTTGGGTTCGTTCCACACGTCCCACACGACGATGCGCTTGTCGTTGGCGAAGTGGCCGACCACGTCCTTCACATAGGCTTCGAGCTTGTTGTACTGGCTCTTGTCGGCGAGGCGCGCGGCGCCCGGCGCCTGCACCCAGCCCGAATTATGGACGCCGGGGATCGGCGGGCGCTGTGGCCCCGACACCGGGTTCGGATCCCAGCAGCTGTCGAACAGCACGAACATGATGCGGATCTTGTGCCTGTCGGCGATCTGCAGGAACGTTTCCATCCGCTGCTTGAGGCCGGCCGCATCCTCTTCCCACAGCATGTTGTGGAGATAGACGCGCATGACGTTCATCCCCATGTCCGCCGCCCAGCCCAGCTCCTGATCAATCTCCTGCGGATTGAAGGTCGACGCCTGCCACATCTCGAACTGGTTGATCGCGCTGCGGTTGTTGTAGTTGGCGCCGACCATCCAGGGCTGCTTGGCGTACCAGCTATTGGCCTGATCCTTGGTCCACATGTCCCGCGCGTCGGCGGGAAGCGCGGCGAGGCTGGTGAAGGCGGCGCCCGCGAGCAGCAGCAGATGTTTCATGCGCAAATCGTCCTGATCCCTGGTTGAACCCGTTCCAGCCCGGGGCGGCGACGCGGTGCGGCGGCTGGCCGCTGCCCGCATCCGTCCTCCCCAAGCGTGAGCGCCGCGATCCGGCGCTCTGCCACGGCCTATCGCATCCGATGCGCTGGGGGAAGTAATTTATCAGATTTATCTTTTAGAACTGTCGCGGGGTGCGTAGGGGAAGGGGGACGCTAAAAGGGAGAGATGAACATGAGGCGGATATTCAAGGCGGCGGCGATCGCCGCGGCCTCGATCGGGGCGCTGTCGGTCGCCGCGGCGCAACAGGGCGAAGCGCGCCCCAACATCGTCGTCTTCCTTGCCGACGATATGGGCTATCGCGATTTCGGCGCGGCGGGCGACACGAATGCCCGTACCCCCAATCTCGACAAGCTGACCGCGGAAGGATTGACCTTCGACCGCGCGTTCGTTGCCTCGCCCAGCTGCGCGCCGAGCCGCGCGGCGCTGCTCACTGGCTATATGCCTTCCCGCAACGGCGCGGAGGGCAATCACGAAGTTCCCGCCGCGAGCGTGCCCAAATTACCCTCGCATCTGCGCGCGCTCGGCTATCAGGTCGTGGCCTTCGGCAAGGTCGCGCACTATGAAACGACCGGCATGTACGGCTTCGACCGGTTCGAGCATGACCGCTTTCACGATCCCGATGCCGTCACCTCGGCGCTTCGCTGGCTCAGGAACCGCAAGGACAAGCGTCCGCTGGCGATCTTCGTCGGCAGCAACTGGCCGCACGTTCCGTGGCCGGCGGGCGGGGAGGGGAGGGCG
>DATIGZ010000484.1:0-1633 GCA_035481255.1 Sphingomonas sp.
ATCCCATCCCGACCAGCGCGCCGCTCTCCGCCAGCCGCGCCACATCCGCCGCCAGCACCGGCATGCGCGAAGCGTCGAGCGAGCCCCAGTCGCGATGCGCCAGCTTGTGCGCGATCGCCGCGGGCGGCCAGAAGCGCTTGACCTTGGCGTCGAGCGCCGGATCGTATTTCGCGACATAATAATGCCGTCCCGACGGCCCGCTGGTGTTGATGAGCAGCGTCGAGACATAGCTGGTCCGCGTCAGCGCATAGAGTTTGAGCACATCCTCCTGCAGCGGCGCGATCGGTAGCGCATGTTCGTTCCCGGCATAGCCGTCGAGGATCTGGGTCAGGATCAGCTTGGGGTTGTGGCTGCCCTCGGTGGTCGGGACGATGCCCTGCTCGCGCGCGGCCATCGCGATCCATTGCCGCACCGTGCGGCTCTCGCCGCGATACTGCTTGATGTTGCGCAGCCCCCATGCCTCGCGATAGCGCCGCAGGATCGCGCGCGCCTCGTCCAGCGACGTGATGCGCTCCTTCGAGAACAGCCCCGGCCCGGTCGAGCGCAGCCGCGGCGCCACGATCAGCCCGGCATCGATCAGATCCTGATAGGCGACCTGATCGATCCCCAATGTCGAGGGGTCGAACGAGGTGGTTACGCCATAGGCCAGCCGCGCACGCAGCCCCCATTCCTCATAGCCGATGACGTTGCGGCGTACCCCGCCGATATGGTCGTGATCGTCGATCAGGCCGGGCGTGACGGTCCTTCCGTTCAGCTCGCGCACCGGCGTCCCGGCGGGCACGGCAAAGCTTCCGCGCGGCCCGATCGCGGCGATACGGTCGCCGGTAATCAGGATGTCGGCATCGGCGACCGGCTTGTCCCCGCCGGCCATCGTCAGGGCGCGCGCGCCGCGCAGCAGAATGCTCCCGACAGGCTTCGCGCGCGGCAGCTCGGCGACCAGTTCGACATGTTCCTTCGGCACCGGCGCCTTCGCGTCGGGCAGCACCTGCACGAAATTGCCCACCGACCAGATCAGACTGCCGTCGCCGCGCCAGTCGAAAAAGTCGGCGCCCATATCGGTCACGCGCCGCCCGGGATTGCCCGGCGCGGTCAGGTCGATCTCCTTCGCCGGATCGGCGGGGGTGGGCACGACATAGAGCTGTTCGCTGGTCTGCGCCGCGATCCACTTGCCGTCGGCGCTGATCCGCATGTCGTCGGCGGTCGCGAGCACGTCGGTGAAATAATAGCCCTGCGCCTTGACCATCGCCACGCGGCGTTTCGCGCCCGTGGCAAGGTCCACCGCCACCAGCCCGTCGTCGCTCATCAGATGGGCGGTGCCCGGCTGTCCGCGCACGAAATGCGGCTTCTGCCCCAGCCGCCCCTCGATCACCACCCGCGCCGCCCCGCCTGCCGCACCGTGCCGAACTCGAAACTGGTCTGCTGTCGCGCCGCCGCCGGGGACCGCACCGCCAGGATGGTCTTGCCGTCGGGCGTGAAGGCGGGATGGGTATAGAAGGCGGCGACATCGCTCACCTTCACCGGCTTGCCCGATCCGTCGGCGGCGATGCTCCATACCGCCCCGCCCGCGCCCTCGCTCCACGTCACATAGGCGATGCGCTTGCCGTCGGGGCTCCAGCCCGGCAGCGACGGCGGG
>DATIGZ010000485.1:0-1975 GCA_035481255.1 Sphingomonas sp.
GTGATGAAGGGGTCGATGCTCGAGCCCAAGGTCAAGGTCGTCAGTGTCCGCCGCGTCCCCTGAACGGAGTCAGCCAAGGACGAGGAGGAAGATCAGCCCCCAAATCACGAGCGAAAGGACGATCGAAATCAGGAAACCGACTGCCAGCGGCAGTCGCCGGTCGGGTGGAGCGGGTTGATCGAGCATGGCCTCATCACCGCGGCGTTCGACTCTTCCTACCCTTCAAATAAACGCCGCGGTATCCGCAATGTTCCTAATGCCGGCGACCGACCCGGGATCGCTTAGCGCTGCCTGGCCGCGTCCGCCGCGCGCATGATCCGCAAGACGTTGCCTGACCAGATCTTGGCGATATCGGCTTCGGAATAGCCCGCCGCGACCAGCCGTTCGGTGACCTTGGGCAGCGCGGTGATATCCTCGAACCCGCGCACCCCGCCGCCGCCGTCCCAGTCGGCGCCCATGCAGACATGGTCCGGCCCGGCCACCTTGAGCAGATGAAGCAGGTTGGTCATGAAATTCTCGAAATCGGTGTCCTGCACCGGCGCCACCTTGTCGAGCGCGCGAACCTGCGCGGTCAGCTTCGCTTGCTCTTCGGGTGACAGCGTTCCGATCTTGTCGACCAGATCGGACAGCCGGTTGCGCTCGTCGGTATAGGTCATCTTGGTCAGGAACACGCTGTTCATGCACACCGCCCCGCCCTTCGCCGCCAGCTTGCGGATACGGTCGTCGTCGATGTTGCGGTTGTGCCCCCACAACGCCTTGGGGCCGGAGTGCGAAAGGATGATCGGCGCCTTGCTGAGTTCCAGCATCTGATCGAACGTCGCGTCGGACGAGTGGCTGCCGTCGATCACCATGCCCAGCCGGTTCATCTCGGCGACCCACTGCCTGCCCAGCGGCGACAGGCCCTTCCACGTCGCCTGCCCCGTCGCGCTGTCGGCGAACTGGTTGTCCTTGGAATGGACCGGCCCCGCCATCCGCACGCCGCGGTCGTAGAATTGCTTGAGCAGCGAGATATCCTCGCCCAGCGGATAGCTGTTCTCGATGCTGATGAAGGCGAAGCGCAGCCCCGCCTTGTCGGCGCGCACAGCCTGGTCGGCGGTCGTCACCAGCTCGATCCGGTTCGGATAGGCGCCGATCGTCTTGTGGATCTCGTCCAGCCGCTTGAACGCGAACGCCTTGGCGGCGGCAAAACCCTGTGGCGATACCTCTTTCTGCGCGGTGTAGATGACGAACATCCCGCCATCGAGCGCGCCGGTATCCATCCGCCCCAGATCGACCTGCGCCAGATCGGTTTCCCAGTGGTGACGGTCGCCGAACTTCCAATTGGGGTTGGAGAACCACACCGGCGTATCGAGATGCGTGTCGATCGTCAGCAGCCGCTGGTGCAGCGATTGCGGTGCCTGCGTTTCACCCGGCTTCGCCTGAGGGGCCGAACAGGAGGCGGCGGCAAGGGCAAGCAAAGGCAGGCTGATCAAACGCATCGAAGGCTCCATCCACGGGAAGGTGGACGGAGCCTATCGAATACGCGCCTCAATACAAGGCGATGCAGCCTATTTGAGCGGCTTGACGTCCAGCCCCGTCCACCGGGCCGCGAAGGCCCAGAGGTCCGAGGTCTCCTCGATCACCTTGTCGGTCGGCTTACCCGATCCGTGACCGGCGCGGGTCTCGATCCGGACGAGGTGCGGCTTGGGGCCGATCTCCGCCGCCTGCAGCGCCGCGGTGTATTTGAAGGTGTGACCCGGCACCACGCGGTCGTCGGTGTCGGCGGTGGTGGCGAGGATCGCCGGATAGGCCTTGCCCGCGTGAATGTTATGGTAGGGCGAATAGGCGCGCAGCACCTTCCAGTCCGCCTCCTTCGACGGATGGCCATAATCGTCGACCCAATAGCGGCCGGCGGTCCAGCGATCGAAGCGCAGCATGTCCATCACGCCGACCGCGGGCAGCGCCGCGGCGAACAGGTCGGGGCGCTGGTTGGTCA
>DATIGZ010000486.1:0-16792 GCA_035481255.1 Sphingomonas sp.
AATGGCGGGCGAAGCGCGGGCTTGCGGGACGTACCGCGAAATGACCGACGCGCCGCCCGGCCGCTACAAGGTGGTTGAGCGCGGGCGGCGGCTGGTGGTGATCGATATGCGGACGGGCAAGCCGGCCACACGCGAACCGGCGCCGGTCACGCCTTCCGCGCCCCGTCCGCAGGCAGCCCCGATCGAAAGCACGGCTCCCCGCAGCGTCGACGACCGCAGCGGCGCGGCGATCCTGCGCACCAACCGTCTCTACGACCTCAAGGCCCCGCGCGAGATCGTGATGACTCAGGCCTTTTCGGACCGGCTCAGCCGCGCGATCGGCGGCTGGCTGATCGGAGCGCTTGTCTTCGCGGTCGTGGCGACGCTGTTCTTCCCGCTGCTTTGGCTGGTTCCGGTCGTGATCCTGTTCCAGCCCAAGACCCGCGCGGCTTTCCGAAACTGGATGACCGCGCGGCTCGATGAGGCCAGTCAGGCCGCTTCCTGATCCTTCGGGTCCGAACCCGATTGGGTTTGGACGCTAAGCGTCGGGTAGTCGGCATAGCCCTCGCGTCCCTGACTGTACCAGGTCGCCGGATCGCCTTCGTTGAGCGCCGCGCCGTTGCGCAGCCGTTCGGTGAGGTCCGGGTTGGCGAGATAGGCGCGTCCGAAGCTCACCGCATCCGCGACTCCGCCGTCGAGTTCGGCCTGCGCCGCCTCGCGGGTGAAATAGTCGGAATTGGTCACCAGCGGCCCGGCAAAGGCCTTGCGGATCGCGGGGCTGAGCCTGGGCACCTCGGTATTGCCGAACGTCCCCTCCGGCCCCGGCTCGCGCAGTTCGAGGAAGGCGATGCCGATCTCGCCGAGCCGCTTCGCGGCGGGCACGAACACGCTTACCGGATTGCTGTCGTCCACGCCCTGCGTCGCGCCGTTGGGCGACAGGCGCACGGCGGTGCGGCCGGCACCCACGGTCGCGGCGACGCGCTCGGCGACTTCGCTCAGCAAGCGAATACGGTTCTCGACGCTGCCGCCATAGCCATCGGTGCGGAAATTGGCGTTGTCGCGCAGAAACTGGTCGATGAGATAGCCGTTCGCTGCGTGGATCTGCACACCGTCGAACCCGGCCTTGAGCGCATTCTCCGCCGCGCGCGCATAATCGTCGAGGATGCCCGGAATCTCGTCCGGCGTCAGCGGCCGCGCCTCCTCGAAGGGCTGGCGACCCTCATAGGTGTGGACCTTCCCCGGGCTGGTCGTCGCGGATGAGGAGACCGGCTGCTCGCCGATCACCGAACTATGGACCTGCCGCCCCATGTGCCAAAGCTGCGCGACGATCCGTCCGCCCGCGTCGTGGACCGCGCGGGTTACCGGCTTCCAGCCCTCGACCTGCGCATCGCTCCACAGGCCCGGCGCGAACGGCCAGCCCAGTCCCTGACGGCTGATTCCGGTCGCTTCGGAGATGATCAGCCCGGCGCCCGCGCGCTGCGCATAATATTCGGCCATCACCGCGGTCGGCACCGCTTCACGCGTCGCGCGGCCGCGCGTCAGCGGCGCCATGAGGATGCGGTTGGGCGCCTGAATCGCGCCAAAGGCGATGGGATCGAACAGACTCGGCATCGAAATTTCCTCCCGATGGGTTGCAATATGCAACAGTTAGGGCGCTAAGGGCCGCATGCACGACTCCGCTGCCCCAAGAAAAGCTGCGCCGCGGCATAGCGGGACTGCGGTGCCCTTCGCGGCGCTGATCGCCGGCAACATGGCGCTCGCTTTCGGACCGTGGTTCGTGCGCGCCGCCGATGTCGGGCCGGTGGCGGCGGGATTCTGGCGGCTGGCACTGGGGGTGCCCTTCCTGTTCGCGATCGTCTTCGCGATGGAAGGCAATCCGCTGCGCAACGCCAGGGGGCTTGGCTTCACCCTGTTCTTCGCCGGCATCGCCTTCGCCGCCGACCTCGCATCCTGGCATATCGGGATCCTTCACACGACGCTCGCCAACGCGACCCTGTTCGGCAATTCCGCAACGCTGATGTTCCCGATCTGGGGCTTCCTGGTGGCGCGCGCCTGGCCGACGCGGCAGCAGGGCGTGGCGCTCGCGCTCGCCGCGGTCGGCGCCGGGCTGCTGCTCGGCCGGTCGTACAGCCTGTCGCCGCAGAACCTGCTCGGCGACCTGCTGTGCCTGCTCGCGGGCGCGCTCTACACCGTCTATTTCATCCTGATGGCGCGCGCGCGCGCGGCGATGACCCCGCTGTCCGCGCTGGCGCTGTGCAGCGCGGTGGGCGCGCTCCCCCTGCTGTTGTTCGCGATGGCGACGGGCGAGCAGGTCTGGCCCGGCAATTGGGGCGTGCTCGTTGGCCTCGCGCTGGCCAGCCAGGTGTTCGGTCAGGGGCTGATGATCTACGCGCTCGGCCATCTCTCACCGCTGGTCGTCGGGATCGCCTTGCTCTCGCAACCGGTCGTCGCGGGCACCGTCGGCTGGATCGTCTATGATGAGCGGCTGGGCGTGCCGGACTTCATCGGTGCGATACTGGTGGCGATCGCTCTGGTACTGGTCCGCCGCGGCTCGGCACCGACCGGGCAGGTTGCAACCGCAGCGGACGAGGTTAAGTCATGAACATGGTCGCCGTCGCCGACATGACTTTGGATGAGCTGCGCGCCGTGCTGGCGCCGCACCTTGCCCCCAATGCCGCGTTCGACGGCTGGAGCGAAAAGGCGGTGGTGGCCGCCGCGAATGCGATCGGCGCTGATCATGACGTCGCGCGGCTCGCGGTGCCGGGCAACGCGGTCGAGATGATCGACCTGTGGTTCGCCGAGATCGACCGCCGCATGGCGCAGGCCCTGCCGTCCGAAACGCTCGGCGCGATGAAGATCCGCGCCAGGATCACCGCGCTGGTCGAAGCGCGGCTCGACGCCCACGCCCCCAACCGCGAGGCGCTGCGCCGCGCCGTCGCGATCCTCGCCATGCCGCAGAACGCCGCGCGCGCCGCGAAGCTCGGCTGGCGCTCCGCCGATACGATGTGGCGGCTCGCCGGCGATACCGCGACCGATTACAACCACTATACCAAGCGCACGATGCTTGCCGGAATCTATGCCGCGACCATCGCCGTGTTCCTCAACGACGACAGCGAGGGGCAAGCCGAGACGCGCGCCTTTCTCGGCCGCCGCATCGAGAACATCATGCAGTTCGAAAAGGCCAAGGCGAAGCTGTCGGGCCGCAAGGACCATCGCTTCAGCATGTCGCGCTTCATCGGCCGGCTGCGCTATCACGCGCGGTGAACGCGCTCCCCTATCCCGCCCTCCACGCCAGCCATGGCGGAATCTGGATCGCGACCGCAGACGGCACGCGCAGCGTCAGCCGGGGCGAGGCGGTGCGCATGGCCGCCGACACCCCGATGGTACTGCTCAACGCACCGCTCGCCGCGCAGCGGCTGGGCTATGCCGAATTATCGGGCCTCGACCTGCTCGAGCTGTTCGCCTTCCTGCGCCCCGCGCGCTTCATGGTACCGACCCCGCGCGGCGTCGCGCGTGCGCTCGCCCTGCCCGAACCCGAAAGCGACGCTGACGTCGCCGCCTTCCTGCGCGACGCGGCGCAGGCGATGCTTGCGATCGCCGATACCGAGTGGCCCGAGCGTGAAGGCGCGTGGCACGCCGCCCAGTCGCTCGCGCGGCTGCGCTGGAGCTGGGCGCCGGCTGTCAGCCAGCGGTTGAACCGACCCGAAAAGCCCGAGCGCTGGCTGTTCTCACGCTTGCCCGAATGGACCGAGCAGGCGCCGCGCACCCCGCCGCGCACCGTATCGCTCGAACCCGACGAGGTTCGCGCGCGTCTTGCCGAACTCACCGGCAACGGCGCGGAGGAACGCGAGGGCCAGCGGCTTTACGCGGAAGCCGCAGCAAGCGCCTTCGCGCCGCGCACCATGCGTGATTCGCCCAATCTCGTGCTGGCCGAGGCCGGCACCGGGATCGGCAAGACATTGGGCTATCTCGCCCCCGCCTCGCTCTGGGCGGGACGCGCCGAAGGCGCGGTGTGGGTCTCGACCTTCACCAAGGCGTTGCAGCGTCAGCTTGGCCATGAGGGCGAGCGGCTGTTCGCCGATCCGGAGGTGCGCAAGCGGCGCATCGTCACCCGCAAGGGGCGCGAAAATTACGTCTGCCTGCTCAACCTTGAGGACGCGTTGCAGGGCGGCTTTGCCGGGCGCGCTGCGATCCTCGCGCAACTTGCCGCGCGCTGGGCGGCCTATACCGCCGATGGCGACATGGTCGGCGGCGACCTGCCCGGCTGGCTGCCCGCGCTGTTCCGCCGTAACGGATCGACCGCGCTGACCGACCGGCGCGGCGAGTGCGTCTATGCGGGCTGTCCGCACTATCGCAAATGCTTCATCGAGCGCGCGGCGCGGGCAAGCGCGGACGCCGATATCGTCATCGCCAATCATGCGCTGGTGATGGTCAACGCGGCGCGGGGGCGCGAGACCACGACCCGCCCGACCCGCTATGTCTTCGATGAGGGGCATCATCTGTTCGACGCCGCCGACGCGATGTTCGGGGTGGCGCTGTCGGGGCAGGAGACGATCGAGCTGCGCCGCTGGATCACCGGACCCGAATCCGGATCGCGCGGGCGCCGCCGCGGGCTTGCCGCGCGCCTGTCCGACGTGGCGAGCTATGATGATGCGGGTGCGCAGGCGATCGCCGACGCGGTCGATGCGGCACGCGCGCTCCCGTCGGACGGCTGGCTCCAGCGGGTTGCCGAAGGCCAGCCCTTCGGCGCGGTCGAACAGCTTCTCGCCGCGGTGCGCAGCCTCACCTATGCCCGCGACGCGAACGGCTCGGGCGAGGCGGGCTATGGCATCGAAACCGAGCTGGCCGAGCCGGACGCGACGCTGATCGACGCCGCCGGCCCCGCCGCCGCCGCGCTCGAGCGGCTGCTGCGTCCGATGATGGCGCTCGGGCGCCGGCTCGAAGCCGTGCTCGACGAGGCGCCGGACTGGATGGACGGACAGGCCCGCGCGCGGGTCGAGGGGGCGATCGCATCACTGGGCTGGCGCGCTGAAACCGTGGCCGCGTGGCTCGCGCTCATCGCCCGCATCGGCGGCCCCGCGACCGACGACTTCGTCGACTGGCTCTCCGTCGAGCGCATCGACGGGCGCGAAATCGACATAGGCCTCCACCGCCGCTGGCTCGACCCCAGCAAGCCATTTGCCGAGACCGTGCTCAAGCCCGCGCATGGCGCGCTCGTCACTTCCGCAACCCTGCGCGCGGGCGGCGACTGGGAGGTCGCCGAAGCGCGAAGCGGAGCGCAGCATCTGCTCCATCCGGCGGTGCGGTTCGAGGCGCCGTCGCCATTCGACTATGCCAACCGCTCCGAAGTGCTGATCGTCACCGACGTCAAGCGCGGGGACACCGCCGCGCTTGCCGGCGCCTATGCGCGGCTGATCGTCGCGGCACAGGGCGGCACACTCGGCCTGTTTACCGCGATCCGCCGACTGCGCGCCGTCCACGCCCGCGTCGCCGACCGGCTCGCGCGCGAAGGGCTGCCGCTCTACGCTCAGCATGTCGACCCGATCGATACCGGCACGCTTGTGGACATCTTTCGCGATGATCCGCGCGCCTCGCTGATCGGCACCGACGCGCTGCGCGATGGCGTCGACGTGCCCGGCCATTCGCTGCGGCTGGTGGTGATGGAGGGCGTGCCCTGGCCCAAGCCGAGCGTGCTGCACGCGGCCCGACGCCTTGCGGGGGACGGCAGCGCCTACGACGACCGGATCGTTCGTGCACGGCTGGCACAGGCCTTCGGGCGGCTGATCCGCCGCGCCGACGATGCCGGTGCCTTCGTGCTGCTCTCCGCCGCGATGCCCTCTCGGCTGCTCGGTGCCTTTCCACCAGGAACGCCGGTGTCGCGGATCACGCTCGACGAAGCGGTGCGACGAGTCGAACATCTTTCATCTGTTGCGTCGCTGGGGCAGAAGGCGCCCGCGATCGTCCCCCCGGAGGCCTGATGAAGACGCTGACGTTGCTGCGCCACGCCAAATCAAGCTGGGACGATCCCGTCGCACGCGATTTCGACCGGCCGCTCAATGGCAAGGGACAGCGCGCGGCACTTGCGGTAGGCCGCTATCTGCGCAGTGAAGGGATGACTTTCGACCACGTCGTCGCCTCCCCCGCGGTGCGCATCGTCGAGACCGTCGAACAGGTAGAGACAGGCTATGGCAGCGATCTCGCGCCAGCGTGGGACCGGCGCATCTACCTCGCCTCGGCCGGAAGCCTGCTCGATATCGTGCACGAACTGCCCGCCCAGGCGCAGACGGCGTTGCTGATCGGCCACAATCCCGGGCTTGAGGATCTGATCCTGACCCTGATCCCCGATCGCGCCGGGGATGTGCTCCGCGACTCGGTCGAGGAGAAATTCCCGACCGCCGCGATAGCCGAGATGACCTTCGATGTTGCCGACTGGACCGCGATCCGCGCCGATGCCGGAATATTGGTCCGTTTCATCCGGCCGCGCGATCTCGATCCTGCGCTGGGCCCCGATCGCGACTGACCGCTAGCTTTCGTCGTCCTTGAGCGCCTGCGCCAACGCTTCGCGCACATCGGTCAGCGTCTCGGCCGACGGCTTGCGGCCTGCAGTCCGCTCACCCGCGAGCAGTCGCTGGACGCCGCGGATGGTATAGCCTTCCTTGCCGAGCAGCGTATCGATGCGGCGGACCAGCGCGACATCCTCAGGGCGGTAGTAGCGGCGGCCGCCTGCGCGCTGGAGCGGACGGAGCTGCGTGAAACGCGTCTCCCAATAGCGCAGAATGTGCTGGGGCCGCCCGATTTCCTGTGCAAGCTCACCGATCGTCCGGAAGGCGTTTGGCCCCTTCTCCGGACCGATGCTCATCTCATCCCCCGTTGACGATCCGGTCGCGCAGCATCTGGCTGGCGCGGAAGGTCAGTACCCGACGCGGGGCGATTGGCACCTCGACACCGGTTTTGGGGTTGCGGCCGATGCGTTCGCCCTTGTCGCGAAGGATGAAGCTGCCAAAGCCGGAAATCTTCACATTCTCGCCCTCGGCGAGCGCTTCGCACATGTGGCGCAGGATCTGTTCGACGAGCCGCGAAGCATCGGCGCGCGACAGCCCGACTTCGCGATGCAGCGCATCGGCAAGATCGGCTCTCGTCAGCGTCGCAGCGGTGGCCATCGAAAACTCTCCAACTCCGGCAACGTCACTGTAACACACGGATATCATGGCGCAACCGTCGTTACGCCATCGTGACGAGCAGGGTCACGACATTGTGTCAGAACCGGACGACCGACGCGCCCCAGGTAAAACCACCACCCATCGCCTCAAGCACCAGCAGATCACCCTTTCGGATACGTCCGTCGCGCACGGCCGTATCGAGCGCGAGTGGCACCGAAGCGGCAGAGGTATTGGCGTGCTGGTCTACCGTGACGATCACCTTCTCGGGCGCCAGACCGAGCTTCTTCGCGGTCGCATCGAGGATGCGGGCATTAGCCTGATGAGGTACCACCCAATCGACGTCAGCGGACTCCAGCCCCGCCGCGGCAAGACTCTCGCCCATCACACTGGCAAGGTTGACCACCGCGTGGCGGAATACTTCCTTGCCCTTCATGCGCAGCTTGCCGACCGTGCCCGTGGTCGAGGGGCCGCCGTCGACGTAGAGGAGCTGGTTGTGCCGTCCGTCGGCATGCAGCTTGGTCGAGAGCACGCCGCGACCGCCCGCCGCGTCGGTTTCCTGTGCCTCAAGCACGATCGCCCCGGCGCCATCGCCGAACAGCACGCAAGTCGCGCGGTCCTCCCAGTCGAGGATGCGGCTGAAGGTCTCGGCACCGATCACCAGCGCTTTTTGGGCGCTGCCCGCGCGGATCATGCTCTCCGCGACCTGAAGCGCATAGAGGAAGCCCGAGCACACCGCCGCGACGTCAAACGCCACGCAATCATTGATCCCGAGCGCCGCCTGCACCTTGGTCGCGCTGGCCGGGAAAGTCTGGTCGGGCGTCGCTGTCGCGAGCACGATCAAGTCGATCGCCGCTGCATCCACACCCGCCGCTGCGAGCGCCGCCTTCGCCGCGTCGGTCGCCAGCGTCGACGTGGTCTCGCCTTCCTCGGCGATATGACGGAACCGAATCCCGGTCCGCTCGACGATCCACTCGTCGCTCGTATCGACTTGCTCCGCGAGCTCGGCATTCGACACCCGCCGCGGCGGGAGGGCCGATCCGGTTCCGGTAATCACGGCGCGGCGCACCAACTCACTCATGCAGCTTGGGCCTCGAAATTACCCAGATCCTCGGCGATCCGTCGTGTGAGATCGTCACGCACCATCTTCGCCGCAACCCCGATCGCGGTGTCGACGCCCAGTTCGTTGGCGCTGCCATGGCTCTTCACGACGATGCCGTTGAGGCCAAGGAAGACCGCGCCATTGTGATTATTGGGATCAAGATGATGACGGAGCAACTCGGTGGCCGGCCGCGAGATCAGGAAGCCGATCTTAGAACGGGTCGAGCTTGAAAAGGCGCGGCGTAGCAGATCAGCGACGAAACGCGCTGTACCCTCGACCGTCTTGAGCGCGATATTCCCGGCAAAGCCATCGCAGACGATCACATCGACTTCGCCACGCGACAGCGCGTTGCCCTCGATGAAGCCGGTGAAGCTCAACGGCAGGTGCGTCGCGGCGCGCAGCTGCTGCGCGGCATCACGGATGATGTCGGTGCCCTTAAGCTCTTCGGTGCCGATATTGAGCAGAGCGACGCGCGGCGCCTGAAGATCGAGGACGGTGCGCGCGTAGGCGGCGCCCATCACCGCGAACTGGACGAGGTTGCGGCTGTCGACCTCGGTATTCGCGCCCAGGTCGAGCATCACGACGTCGTTGGCGCCCAATGTCGGCATGCGCGCGGCGAGCGCGGGCCGGTCGATCCCCGGCATAGTGCGCAAGGCGAGCTTCGACATCGCCATCAGCGCGCCGGTATTGCCCGAAGACACGGCGGCGGCGGCTTCGCCCTTCTTCACGAGATCGATGGCGACGCCCATCGACGTCACCTTCGCCCGGCGAATCGCCTGACTCGGCTTTTCGTTGGCGGTTACGATCTCCGGCGCGTGGACGATTTCCGACGCGGCGGTGAGGTTGGGGTGCGACTTCAGGCCCTCGCGAATCGCGGCCTCGTCACCCACCAGAAGGAAGCGCATCCCCTCGAACCGGTGCCGCGCGCGCGCGACTCCGGCCAGCATAACCGCCAGCCCCTCGTCGCCGCCCATCGCATCGACAGCGATCCGCGCGCTTGAGGTCATGGCTGACGGCCCCTGTTGCTTCGAGTTCAGCCCTCGACCGAGACGATCTCGCGGCCGTTATAATGACCGCAAGCGCCGCAAAGGACGTGCGGACGCTTAAGCTCACCGCAGTTCGGGCATTCCTGGAACGCCTCGACCTTCAGCGCGTCGTGCGACCGGCGCATGCCGCGGCGGCTCGGCGAAACTTTTCTCTTGGGGACGGCCATTTCGGCAACCTTCTTGGATTCGTGTCGTCAAAAAACTGGATCGCGATACGCCTGAGGCGGCGAACGGGCAAGCGCCGTGGTCCCGGCACTCGCCGGACCGCCGGTCAGGCCTGTCGCAAAGCGAGCGAGCGCCTATACCGATTTCCGTCCAAGTTGCAAGGCAGCGCGCGGCGTGGCAGCGAGATACGGTCAAAAGGGGGAACCAAGACCGATGGACGCGATCATCCTGCCCGTGGCGCTCGCCACCACCGCCGCCTGCGCAATCCTCAACCTGTGGCTTGCGGTGCGGGTCGGAATGGTGCGCCGCTCCGAGAAGATTTCGATCGGCGACGGCGGCAATGAGCGGCTGACCGCGCGGATGCGCGCGCAGCTCAACTTCGCCGAATATGCGCCGATCGTGCTGATTCTGATCGCGCTGATCGAGCTTGCCGTGGGCACGGTGGACTGGCTGTGGTGGGTCGCCGCGCTGTTCGTGGCCGCGCGAATCCTCCACCCCTTCGGCATGGACGGATGGAAGCCCGGTCGCGCGATCGGCATCGGCCTCACCTTCCTGATTCTCGCGGGCCTCGCCCTCTATGCCGCGAGCATTCCCTATTTCGGCGTCGCCGAGACCGAGACGATCGAAATGATTCAGGCGGGTTGATCGCCCAGCCAGGCGCGCAACAGCGTGTGAGCGATGGCATAGGGCGGCGGCGCGCCGAATCGGGCGTCCGGCCGCCCGTCGAGCGCCGCGCGCACCTCGTCCCGCGTGACCCAGATCGCATCCTCGAGCTCGTCGGTGTCGAGGGTCAGCGAATCG
Source organism: Sphingomonas sp. (assembly GCA_035481255.1). Lineage (GTDB taxonomy): Bacteria > Pseudomonadota > Alphaproteobacteria > Sphingomonadales > Sphingomonadaceae > Sphingomonas. Next base: position 10,251 of record DATIGZ010000486.1, read on the forward strand.
TCCCGCGCCTGCGCGACGCAGGCGATCATCAGCGAAGAGGGGAACGGCCAGGGCTGGCTGGCGACGTAGCGAACACCATGAACGGTGACGCCCGCTTCCTCCAGCGTTTCACGCGCGACCGCTTCCTCGATCGATTCGCCGACTTCGACGAACCCGGCGAGCGCCGAATAGCGCCCCGCGGGCCATGCCGCCTGCCGCCCGAGCAGCGCCCGCCCGTCATGCTCGGCGATCATGATCACCACCGGATCAGTACGCGGAAAATGCTCGGCGGCGCAGGACGGACAGCGCCGCGCCCAGCCCGCGCGAAACAGCTCGGTCGCGGTGCCGCACGCGGGGCAGAAACCGTGCCGCTGGTGCCAGTCGACCAGACTGCGCGCGCAGGCATAGAGTCCGGCCTGATCGGCGGGCATCAGCCCCAGCATATGGAACAAGGCGGGCGAGCGCGCGACCCCGTGCCGTTCGCCCATCGCCAGCGGGACGAAATGCGGCTTACCGCCGATATAGCCGAGGAACAGCGGCTCGCTTCCCTCGGGCAGATCGGCGAGGTTGACCCATACCAATTGTCCCTCGCCATCGATCTCCGGCTCGAGTCCGTTGAGCTTGAGCAGGCGCGCGCGCCAGTCGCCGAGCGCAGCGGCCAGCGCCTCGGGATTGTTGCGTTCGCGGTCGGCACGGTCGAGCGCCGCGCCGGTGAAGCCGACATCAAGCCGCATCAGCGCGCCAGATCCGCATAGACGGCCTTCACCACGTCGGCACGCAGCGGCCATTTGTCGCTGGGGAAATAATTGACCATCGCCGTCGCACGCACCTTGTTCGCCGGATCGACCCAGGCAACCGTACCCGCCGCCCCGCCCCAGCCATAGGTGCCCTTGCCCGGCCCGCCCGGCACGCCTTCGAGATAGACCGAACCACCGGCGCCGAACCCCATTTTCGGCGCGGTGTCACCGCCGCTGCCGCCCGGCGCGCCGGCGAACACGACCCCGGCGGGCAACAGGTTCGACATGGCGAGCCGCACCGTTTCGGGCTTCATCACCCGCGCCCCGTCGAGCGTCCCGTCATTAAGCAGCATGTGCAGGAAACGATCATAGTCGCGCGCCGACATGACAAGGCCGGCGCCGCCATAGGGAAAGGACGGAGGCACGGCGTAGACCGAGCCCTTTGCCGGATCGAACGGGATACGATTCTCCCCCGCCCAGAGATAGTTGGTGGCAAAGCGGCCGATCTCGCTTTCGGGGACGGTCCAGTAGCTCGAATTCATCCTGAGCGGATCGAACAGGCGCGCCTGTACGAAGCGCTCGAACGGCATCCCGCCGGCGACCTCGACCACACGGGCCAGCACGTCGAGACCGATCGAATAGCTCCACTGCGTCCCCGGATCGGCGATCAGCGGCAGCGTCGCGACGCGATCAGCGAATTCCTTGAGCGAGGCGGGCCGCGTCTTGCGCGCCTCAGCCTCGACCGATGCGTTGATCGCGCCCGGCGTGATACCCAGCCGCTCATATTCCTTGAGCAAAGGCCCCTTGGTGACGATCGTATAGCCGAGACCCGCGGTGTGGGTGAGCAGGTGCCGCACCGTCACCACCCGCGCGGCGGGGCGCGAGGCGAGGCTGTTCGCTGGATCGGTCAGCACCTTCATCGACTTGAAGCCCGGGATGAAGTCGCTGACCGGCTGGTCGAGCCCGAGCTTGCCGTCCTCGACCAGCATCATCGCTGCGATGCCGGTGATCGGCTTGGTCATCGAATAGACGCGCCAGAGCGAATCCGGATCCGCCTTCGCCGCGCCCACGTCATCGGCGAGCGCGCCCGCTGAGGCGAACATTAGCGGGCCGTCGGCCTTGCCGAAGGCAATAACGATCCCCGGTGCCTTCCTGCTCTCGACATAGGCACTCGCGAGCGCGGAGGTGCCCGGCGCAAATCCGTGATTCGCAGGAAGCGGCGCGGTGGCGATGGTTTGCCGGGCGGCCTGCCCGAAGCCGCGGGAAATCGCCGTGCCCGACACCAGAGTGACCGCAAGCGCGGCAACGCCGCCGGCCAGCCAGAATCGCTTCATTCGCTCCTCCCGATCGCTTTCACCGCTTTGGCGAACAAGGTGGGCAATCCCGCCGATTCGAGATCGGCAATCGGCCACCATTCCCCGTCAGTGATGCCTATGTGATCGTCGATCGTTGCAGTCGCAAGCGCGGCGACCAGCTCGAAATGGGTGAAGACGTGTCGGACCGTTGCATTGCGCAGCGTCCAGCCGGGATCGAACGGCGCCCCTGCAAGCGCCGGCGGCGCTTCCGCCCACGGGCCGGTCGGAAGCGCGCGCATCCCGCCGAGCAGCCCCTTTGCCGGACGGCGAACGAGCAGCACCTTCCCACCGCTCTCGATCCAGAAAAACGTACCGTAGCGCGTCGGGCGCGCCTTTTTACGCGCCTTGACCGGAAAGGCTTCGGAGGCGCCCGACGCGGGCGCATCGCAGCGGCCCGCGAGCGGGCAGAGCAGGCATTTGGGTGCGCGCGGGGTGCAGATGGTCGCTCCGAGATCCATCATTGCCTGCGCGAAATCGCCCGCGCGCGCATCGGGGGTGATCGAATCAGTCAACTCGCGGATCCGCGGTTTCGCGCCCGGCAGCGGATCAGCCACCGCGAACAGCCGCGCGACCACACGCTCGACATTGCCGTCGACCACCACCGCACGCTGACCGAAGGCGATCGCCGCGACCGCCGCCGCAGTATAGGCGCCGAAGCCCGGCAGCTTGCGCAGCGTCGCCTCATCCCGCGGAAGCCGCCCGCCATGCTCGCCCGCGACGGCGCGCGCGGCGGCGAGCAGGTTGCGGGCACGGGCATAATAGCCGAGCCCCGCCCAGGCGCTCATCAGATCGGCGTCGTCGACGGCGGCGAGACTGGCGAAATCGGGCCAGCGCGCGGTGAACTTCTCGAAATAGGGGATGACCGAAGCGACCTGGGTCTGCTGAAGCATCACTTCCGACAACCACACCCGATACGGGTCCGGCGGAGGGCTTCCCGGCGGCGCGCGCCACGGCAGAATTCGCGCATTGGCGTCATACCATTCAAGCAGCAGGTCGGCGATGTCGCGAGAAGCGTTGTCGGGCACGCCCCGGCTATGGCATGGACTGGCCGGATGAGTAAGCCGCGCGATCCGGATCAACCGAAACGCAGCAACCGCATCCGCCCCGTGGCGGAGCTGGTGCCTGATGTCGGCCGCGTCGCGTTTCGCAAATTCGGCTTCGTGCAGAGCGCGGTGGTGCGCCGCTGGAGCGAGATCGTCGGCGAACGCTATGCCGGCGTCTCCGCCCCCGAATCGATCCGCTTCCCCCGCGGCGAGCGCGCCAATGGCGTGCTCAACCTCGTCGTGCAGGGTGCGCACGCGCCGATGATGATGCACATCGCGCCCGAGATCATGGAGCGGGTCAACCGCTTCTTCGGCTATCCTGCGGTCGCGCGTGTCGCGATCCGGCAGGGAGAGGTGGCACGGCCGCCAGCACCTGCGGCCAAGGCCGCGCCGGCGCCGATTCCGGCCGAGATGGGCGAGAGCCTGCGCGGCATCGCCGATCCGGAACTGCGCGCGGTGCTGGAAGGCCTTGCCGCCGGTGTCGCCATGCCCATGCTCAAGCTTGGAAAGATCGATTGATGCGCCTGTTTCGCCTGTCCCTCGCCGTGATCGCCGCTCCGCTGCTGACCACCACGGCACCCGCGCAACAGACCAAGCCCCCGCCCAAGGCAGCGCCGAAAGCGCAGCCGGCGCGCGACTGGCGCACGCATGTCGTTCAGACGACATCGGGCGCGATCCTGACCGGCAACCCCGCCGCCAAGGTCAAGCTGGTCGAGTATCTGAGCTACACCTGCGGGCATTGCGCCCATTTCGTCGCGGAGTCGAAGGCGCCGCTGCATGACGATCTGATCCGACGAGGTCAGGTGCGTGTCGAGTTCCGCCATGCCGTGCGCGACCCTCTCGACATGGCTGCCTCACTGCTCGCGCGCTGCACCGGGCCAAAAGGTTTCGGCGGGGCAACACAGGCGATCTTCGCCGCACAGGAGAGCTGGTTCGAGCAGGGCAAGATCTGGTGGCAGGCCAACGCCGCGCGCATCCAGTCGCAACCCGAACTGGCGCAACTCAAGGCGGCGGCGAACGGCTCAGGGCTGTCGGCATTGATGCAGAAGCGGGGCATGACCGCAGCGACGATAGACCGCTGCTTCGCGGCGCCCGGTGACCTGACCAAGGTGACCGCGATGACCAAGGCCGCGTGGGAAACGATTCAGGGCACGCCGAGCTTCGCCGTCAACGGCAAGGCCGTCGCCGGCAGCGGCTGGGCCGCCCTTCAACCCGAATTGCGCGCCGCGGGCGCGCGCTGATTTCGAACGGAGAGAAACTGATGCGTATTGCGATTGGCCTGGCGTCCGCGATGATCCTGGCGGGCTGTGGCGGCGGCGAGACCGGTAACAGCACGACACCCGCCGCGCCGGTGGCGGGTGCCCCCGCCCCCGCAGGCACCCAGTGGGTCGATAAGGTCGAGAAGACCGCCGAGGGCGGCTTCCGCATGGGCAACCCCGACGCGCCGATCAAGCTGATCGAATATGGCTCGCGCACCTGCGGTCATTGCGCGGCCTTCGCCACCACGGGCATGGAGCCGCTCAAGGCCTATATCGCGGCGGGCAAGGTGAGCTTCGAATTCCGCGATTTCCTGCTCAACCAGATCGATCTGGGCGCCGCGCTGCTCGGCCAATGCGCCGGACCTGGTCCTTTCTTCGCGATCATGGACCAGATGTACGAGCAGCAGACCACGCTGCTGCAGAGCGGCCCCAAGGAAGGAGATCCGTTCTTCCAGCAGATCGAAGCCATGCCGGCGTCGCAGCGAGTCGGCGCGACGGCGGAGCGGTACGGCTTCCTCGCCTTTGTCCAGCAGCGCGGCGTTCCCGAAGCGCAGGCGCGCCAGTGCCTTGCCGATCAGGGCGCGATCGACGCGCTGGTGAAGAGCAATGAGGCGGCCCAGAAGGAATACAACATCCCCGGCACGCCGACCTTCATCCTCAACGGCAAGCTGCTGGAGAATACCGGTACCTGGCCGCAGGTCGAGGCGGCGCTGAAGGCCGCGGGCGCCTGACAGGAGGCCGCGGGGGCGGGGCCGGACGATGCAGATCAAGCGGCTCCGCCTCACGGGGTTCAAGAGCTTCGTCGACCCCGCCGACCTGCGTATCGAACCGGGGCTGACAGGGATCGTCGGCCCGAACGGCTGCGGCAAGTCGAATTTGCTCGAAGCGCTGCGCTGGACGATGGGCGAGAACAGCGCCAAGTCGATGCGCGGCGCGGGCATGGAGGACGTGATCTTCGCGGGCACCGCGACGCGCCCGCAACGCGACTTCGCCGAGGTCTCCATCCTCGCCGAGCAGGCCGGAGAAGACGGCGAGCTTGAAGTCGTCCGGCGCATCGAGCGCGGCGCGGGTTCGGCCTACCGCATCAACGGGCGCGACGTGCGCGCCAAGGACGTGGCACTGCTCTTCGCCGACTCCGCCACCGGCGCCCACTCGCCAGCCTTGGTGAGTCAAGGACGGATCGGTGCGATCATTCAGGCCAAGCCCGGCGAGCGGCGGCAGATGCTGGAAGAAGCGGCGGGCATCTCCGGACTGCACGTCCGCCGCAAGGACGCCGAGCAGAAACTGCGTGCGACCGAGGCGAACCTCACCCGGCTGGACGAGGTGATCGGCGATCAGGAGGCGCGCGCCGCTGCCCTCAAGCGGCAAGCGCGGCAGGCCGAGCGCTATCGTGAGCTTTCGGACAAGATCCGCACCGCCGAGGGGCGGATGATCTTCGCGCGCTGGCGAGAGGCGGCAACCGCGGCGGACGCCGCGAAGAAGGAGGCGAGCGCCGCCGAGGCACTGGTCGCCGAGCGAACGCATGCGCAGGAAGCCGCGCTGGCGGCCCAGCGCGAGGTGGCGGACAGGCTGGCATCGGCGCGCGGCGCGGCGCTGGCGGTGCGCGACCGGGCGAGCGAGGCGATGCACGCGCTGGCGGGCCTTCGTAGCGAACGCGCGAGCACCGAGCGGCGGATCGCGGAAATGGCCGACAGCGCGGAGCGGCTGGAAGCGGACAAGGGCCGCGAGGGCGCGCTGGCGCACGACGCCGCCGACGCGCTGGCGCGACTGGAGGAAGAGGCCCGGGCGCTGGAGGTTCGGATTGGAGAAGCGGAGGCGCGGATGCCTTCGCTTGAGTCCACTTTGGCGAGAGCGGAAGGCGAATCGCGCGATGCCGAAGTGGCATTGGCCCATTCCCTTTCCGCTCAAGCAAGTGAAACAGCCGAGGCACGCGTCGCCGAGGCCGCGTTCACGTCCGCGAGGGGGAGAGTGGAACGCGCGGAACGCGAAGTTTCCCGCGTTGCCGCTGAGATCCATGCGCTGGGCGACCCCGCGCCGCTCAAGGAGGCGCGGACCCGGGCGGCCGACGACAAGGCCAAGGCCGAACGCCAGGCGGAGACCGCGCGCACCGGCCTTGCCCGCGCCGACGCGACCGAGCGCGGAGCGATCGACGCACGAACGCGGGCGCAG
>DATIGZ010000487.1:0-5083 GCA_035481255.1 Sphingomonas sp.
GGATAGAGCGAGCCGACCAGCAGCACCGCCGCCGCGACGTTGAACAGCCGCAGCCGCCGCGCGTCGCTCAACCAGCGGCGCAGCTTTACGCCCATCGCCGCCCACAGTGCGACGCTGGGCAGGTTCACCGCACCGAACAGCCCCGCGACCAGCGCCAGCCCGATCCACGGATCGACCGGCGGCATGTAGACGGTCACCCCGGTCAGGGCCATCGTCCACGCCTTGGGATTGACCCACTGGAACAGCGCCGCCTGAACGAAGGTCAGCGGACGCCCCGCCGCATCGCCCTGCTCCGGCGGGGCCGCCATCGCTACCTTCCACGCCAGATACAGCAGATACGCGACGCTCACCCACTTCAGTACCGCATGCGCGAGCGGGTATCGGGCGAACAGCTCCGCCAGCCCCAGCCCGACCAGCACGATCATCAGCACGAACCCCAGTGCCACGCCCATCATGTGCGGCACCGTCCGGCGGAACCCGAAATTGGTGCCCGACGTCATCAGCATGAGATTGTTCGGCCCCGGCGTGATCGACGAGACGAAGGCGAAGGCGGTGAGCGCCGGCAGGGTTTGCATCCAAAGCATCGCGCAAGAATATGCGACCCGGCGCCGAATGTGCTTGCGAACACGAGCACACACCGAGCAAAACTCACAACCTATGAACGATTTCGACCAGATCGACCGCAAGATATTGCACGAGCTTACCGCCAACGCGCGCATCACCAACCTCGCGCTGGCGGAACGCGTCGGCCTGTCGCCCTCGGCCTGCCTGCGCCGGGTGCAGGATCTCGAGCGGATCGGCGTCATCAAGGGCTATCGCGCGATCCTCGACCGCGCGGCGCTGGGCGTCACCTTCACCGCCTATGTCGCCGTCGGTCTGTCGCGCCACACCAAATCCGAGCAGGAGGATTTCGAGCGCGCGATCGAGACCGCGCCCGAGGTGCGCGAGTGCCACAACGTCACCGGCGCGATCGAGTATCTGCTGCGTGTCGAGGCGAAGGACCTCGAATCCTACAAGCGTTTCCACACCGACGTGCTCGGCGCCTTGCCGCAGGTGTCGACCCTCACCTCATACATCGTGATGGGGTCGCCGAAGGACGAGCGCGCCTAGGGGATCAGATCAACGACCTCCGCGCCCTCGCCCTCCGCCGCCAATAGCAGCGTGCGGTGGCACATCCCCGGATCGCGCTCGAAGCATAGCAAGGCGCTCGGCATTTCGGCGATCATCTCACGCATCAGCGCCGCCTGCGCCTGCGCCTCGGGCAGGTCGAGCTGCCCGGCATAGACCGCCTCCAGCGTCGCCCGGTCCCCCTTCTTCGCCGCGTCGCGACCCGGCTTGGGCGTACCCAGCGCCTTCAGATGGACATAGCCGATCCCGCGCTCCCGGAGCGCGGCCGCCAGCGGCGCCTTGGAGAAGCCCGGCCGACGCGACAGCGGCAATTGCCGCACGTCGATCACCTGTCGCACGCCCGCTCCCTCGAGCACGGCGAGGAAGGTATCCATCGTCGCGCCCTCATACCCGATCGTGAACACCTTCATCCGCTCACTCCGGCTTATGGCACACCGCCTCGATGTTGATCCCGTCGGGATCGTAGACGAAGGCGCCATAATAGTTCGGGTGATAGTGCGCGCGAATACCCGGCGCGCCATTGTCCTTCCCGCCCGCCGTCATCGCCGCCGCGTAGAAGGCATCCACCTCCGCACGGTTCTCCGCGACGAAGGCGATATGGATCCCGCTGCCCGTAGGGCCGCCGTTGCTCAGCCAGAAATCGGGTTTGCCCTGCTTGTCGTATCCGATGCCGTGATAGGCGCCGCCGGTCATATCGGGCGTGACCTCCATCACCATTCTCGCACCGATCGCGCCGAGCGCCGCGTCGTAGAAACGACGCGAGATTTCGAAATCGCTGGCCGAGACGCCCATATGGTCGATCATCGCATCCTCCCAAAAGAACCCGCACGCTGCCTCGCCCTGCCGCCTATCGCGCAGGGCCGCCGCCGCGGGCCGGATGGCGATGATAGCATGACATCGGCTGGAAGGTGGCAGCACCGCTGCTGCCATTTCTGCGCGGCGCCTCATCCCGGCGCGTGGCACACCGCCTCGACATTCATGCCGTCCGGATCGATCACGAACGCCGCGTAATAGTTGGGATGATAGCGTTCGCGTATCCCCGGCGCGCCATTGTCCCTGCCGCCCGCGGCCAGCGCCGCCGCGTGGAAGCCATCCACCGCCGCCCGGCTGCCGGCGCGAAACGCATGATGCACCCCCTCGCTTACCCGCTCGCCATCGGCGATGACGAAGTCGACCTCCTCCACTCCCATCAGCACGACGTTGTTGCCGAGGCCGTTGGTCTCTTCGCCCATCACCTTGTAGCCGAGCGGCGCCAGCGCTGCTTCATAGAAGCGCCTCGCCACCGCGATGTCGCTCACCGGTATCCCGAGATGGTCGATCATCCTTGACTCCTCCAATTTCTGAAATTACAGAAATTACCAACATGACCCGTTTCGCCGAACATCCCGACGCCAAGGCGTTCATCCTCCACTGGGGCGAGATGGGAACGCAATGGGGCGTCAATCGCTCCGTGGCGCAGGTCCATGCGCTGCTCTATCTTTCCGATCGCCCGCTCCATGCCGAGGAGATCGTGGACGCGCTCGGCCTCGCCCGCTCCAACGTGTCGACCGCGCTCAAGGAGCTTCAGGGCTACGGCATCGTCCGCCGCGTCCATGTCGAGGGCGACCGCCGCGATCATTTCCTCGCCGAGACCGATTTGTGGGAAATGCTCATGCGCATCGTCGCCGAGCGCAAGCGGCGAGAGGTTGATCCGACGATCCAGCTTCTCGGTGAGCTCGCCGCACGCCTGGCCGCCGATGAGAGCGCCCCGCCGCAGGTGCGAGAACGCGTCGGCCGCATGCACGAATTCATCGGCACGCTCGGCGGCTGGTACGATCAGGTCCGCGTGCTGCCCAAACCAACGCTCGTCACCCTGATGAAGCTCGGCGGCAAGGTCGCCCGCTTCATCCCCACCTCCCGCACCAAGGACTGAGACCACACGCCCAGCGCCCAGCGTCCAGCGCCCCGATCTCGCACGCCAATCAATTTCTGAAATTACAGAAACATCAGCAAGGGAGAAACATGATGGCCAGACATCATCCCGCCGCCGCCGATCCGGCGCTTGCCCATGTTGCATGGCGTGATCTGGTGACGATGCGCCCGCGGGACGGATTGATCGAATGTCTCCATCCCCTGCCCTGGCTCGCGCTGTCGTTCGCTTGCGCGCAGTTCAGCGTCTGGATGGCCGCAGCCCCGGCCAGCTTCATGTTCTTCCTCACCGCGCTGCGCCTCAATCATGAGGCAATCCACCACAATCTTGGCTTCGACCCGCGCGGGCATCGCCGGGTGCTTCATGGCTTAAGCGCGCTGATGCTCGGCTCCAACAGTTCGATCGCGTTCAACCACCTCCTCCACCACCAGAAGGTCGGGACAGAGGACGACATCGAGGGGAAATGCGGCAATATGCGGCTGCTTGAGGTGCTGCGCTTCGGCCCGCGCTTCCCGGTCGAGACGCACCTCTATGGCTGGAAACATGGCGGTCCGCAGCTGCGCCGACGCATGGGCGTTGACCTCACCCTCAACGCCGCGTTGATGGGCGCCGCGCTGGTAAGCCAGTGGACGCCGCTCCTCTACCACATTGCCGCGATGCTGGTGGCGCAATGCTTCACCGCCCTCTTCGCGGTGTGGATCACCCATCACGGCTGTGAGGAAGGACTGGTCGCACGCACTCAGCGCGGGCGGCTGTTCAACCTCGTCAGCTACAATATGTTCTTCCACCTCGAGCACCACCTGTTCCCGGCAGTGCCCGTCAGCCGCCTCCCCCGCCTCGCCGCCCGCATCGACGCCGCCGCGCCGAAGCTCGCCGCGCGGATGCGGATGGTGGTGCCGGTCCCCCGCCTTCAACCACCAATCATCGGAGAAGACCTGTGAGCCGTTTCCACTATGGTCATGGTGCTGCGCTTGCATTGGTGAGCGCCGGCCCGTCCTTCATGCTGCTGCTTCTTATTGGACAGATGCCTTACAATCCGTCCGGTGCGCTCGAGCTGGGGGTGATCCTGCCAGTCCTGTTGTTCGCCACGCTCTTTGGAATGGTAATCGCCTTGCTTCCGATCCTGCTCGGCGGGCTTGCGATGGCCTATTTTGGCACGCGCTCTATCAGCGCGCGTCATCCGATCTTCTGGGCAGGTGCCGGTGCAACCCTCGGAATGCTGATGGCTTTCCTGTTCGACGATACCGCGCAATCCGGACTGGTGCTGCCCTTCCTGCTCAACGGCGCGATCTGCGCGTTGATCGTCCGCTACGGAACGCGCTGGTCCGACGACAGCGTCTGAACCACGCCCCATGCGATCAGCGCCTGCGCCGCGAAATAGGTCGGCCAGATCAGCAAGCCCGGAACCACCGACTCCTTGAGCACGCCGAAACGCGCAAAGATCAGCAGGTCGGATACCACGAACAGCACCGCACCGATGCCCACGCGATAGCGCGGAAAACGGCTCATCCACGCGGTCGCCGCCATGACGCCGAGGAACGCGGCATAGGTGCCTGTCGGCAACGCTTGCCCCGCCGGCGCCGCAAGCAACGCGCTGATCAGAATCGTTGCCGGCGCAAGAAGATAGCCCAGCAGCTTTTGACTCGACGACGGGTCCGCCCGCCGGTTGCGCAGATACAGCACAATCGCCACGGCATGCCCCGCCGCGAACGCCGCGCCACCGGTGGTGAAACCATGCGTCTCAAGCAGCAGATCGCCCAGCGCGCCCAGCGCCAGCGCGGCTGCGATCAGCCAGCCATCGATGTTCCGCGCCTGCGTCGCCGCCCAGAGCGCGAGCAGCGCGACGCCGCTGGTCTTCCACGCCGCTTGCCATGCCCCGACCTCAGCCAGCCCCCATGCCGTCAGCGAATAGCTCGCTCCCGCCACCACCGCGATCCAGAACAGCCCCCGCATCACTTTCCCTTTTCCTACAACCCCACCCTTGGCGTAAGGGGTCGGCCAAGCGTCCGGCGTCGCCGGACGGGTGTCAAGCTCACGCATGACACC
>DATIGZ010000488.1:0-4927 GCA_035481255.1 Sphingomonas sp.
CATTTCGGCCTGATCGGAATGCGCGAGCGCGCCGAGCGGATCGGCGGCAGCTTCTCGATCGACAGCCGCCCGGGCCTGGGCTGCGCGGTGACGATCGGGCTGCCCGCGCGCCTCGCCTATTCCGACAAGCCGCGGCGGAGCCTGTGTGCACGGCTATTCCATTGGGGAACTGGATCCAGCGATGACTGACAAGAACCCTTCACCCGTTCGCATCCTCGTCGTCGACGATCACCCGCTACTGCGCGAGGGCGTCGCGTCGATTCTCGAGGATCGCAGCGACATGATCGTGATCGGCGAGGCCAGCGACGGCGCGGAGGCGGTAACGCGCTTCGCCGAGCTGCGGCCCGACGTGACGCTGATGGACCTTCAGATGCCGGGGATGAACGGAGTCGAGGCGATCCTCGCGATCCGAGCGCAGTTCCCCGATGCGCGTATCCTCGTCCTCACCACCTATGCCGGCGACGTCCAGGCGGTCCGCGCGCTCAAGGCGGGGGCGACCGGCTATCTGCTCAAGAGCAGCCTGCGGACCGAAATGCTCGACGCGATCCACAACGTCCATCGCGGCCGCCGCCACGTCCATGGGGACGTCGCCGCCGAGATCGCGCTTCACGTCACCGATGACAATCTCAGCGAGCGCGAGGCGGCGGTGCTGCGGCTGGTCGCGGTGGGCAAGGCGAACAAGGAGATCGCGCACCAGATGTCCCTGTCCGAGGAGACGGTGAAGGCGCATCTCAAGAACATCTTCGCCAAGCTCGACGTCGCCGACCGCACGCATGCCGTGACCGTCGCCGCCCGGCGCGGCATCATCGAACTTTGAGCACCGCCGCGGTGATCGAATCGGGCAAGGGCAAGGGCTTCTCGATCTTCGCGACCAGCGGCAGCACGATCAGGAAATGCGCGAAATAGTAGATCGCCGCGACCTGCGAGATGAGCACATAGCGCGGCTCGGCCGGCGCACCGCCGCACCAGCCGAGGATCAGCACGCACGGGACCAGCCCGAACCAGAAGAACTTGCGGAAAAGCGGCCGGTAGCGCCCCGATCGTACCGGTGAGGTATCGAGCCAGGGCAGGAAGAACAGCAGCAGGATCGACGCGAACATCGCCATCACCCCCCACAGCTTCGCCGGCAGGATGAAGTCCACAGTGAATGCCCGCAGGATCGCGTAGAACGGCCAGAAATACCATTCGGGCACGATATGCGCCGGGGTCGAAAGCGGGTTGGCCGGCACGTAGTTGTCGGGATGGCCGAGCGCGTTGGGCCAGAAGAACAGCAGCACCGCGAACAGCGTCAGCGCGACGCCCAGGCTGAACCCGTCCTTCGCGGTGTAATAGGGGTGGAACGGCACCGTATCCTGCTCGCGCTGTACCTCGACACCGGTGGGGTTGCTCGATCCGGGAATATGGACCGCCCAGAGATGCAGGATCGCGACACCGGCGATCACGAAAGGGAGCAGATAGTGGAGCGCGAAAAAGCGGTTCAGCGTCGCATTGTCCGGTGCGAAGCCCCCCAGCAGCCAGGTCCGGATCGGCTCGCCGATCACCGGAACCGCGCCGAACAGGCCGGTGATGACCTGCGCGCCCCAGAAGCTCATCTGTCCCCAGGGCAGGACATAGCCCATGAACGCGGTCGCCATCAGCAGCAGGAGGATCACCACGCCCAGCAGCCAAGCCACCTCGCGCGGCGCCTTGTAGGAGCCGAAATAGAGCCCGCGGAACATGTGGATGTAGACCGAGATGAAGAACAGCGATGCGCCGTTCATGTGCGCGTAGCGGATCAGCCAGCCGCTGTTCACGTCACGCATGACGTGCTCGACGCTGTCGAAGGCGAGCCCGGTATTCGCCGCGTAGTGCATCGCCAGGACAACGCCGGTAATGATCTGGATCAGTAGCGCCGTCGCGTTGAGTACGCCGAAGTTCCAGAAATAGTTGAGGTTGCGCGGGACCGGATAGCCCTCGCCGGTGACCGCATAGACAAAGCGCGGCAACGGCAACGTCCGGTCGAGCCAACGCGTGAGCGGATGCTTCGGTTGATATTCGCGAGCCCAGGGAAAGCTCATCGTCCCGCTCCGGATCTAGAGGACACGTCCGTCGCGCATTCCCGCGCCACTTTCGCGGACTATCGCCGGCCGCGCAGGCGGGCACCCATGCCTTGGTCGAGGCCCGGCTCGCCAAAGGGCCAGCAGCGCCTGTCACGACGCATGCACAAGCTGATCCTCAAGCTATTCCCGCACGCGAATCCGCGTCAATCGCGCAAACGGCTGTGTCCCGTCGCCCATCTTCGCGCGTCCCGCGGTCGGGGCGATGCCATCCCGTCGCGCAGATGATCGCAACCGCGTCCGCCGGCTAATTGCCCGTCGAGGCCTCCGAATAGCCGGAGCAGCTTGGGGAGCCGTGTTAATCGGACGTGACAGGGATGATGAACGCAGGGGTTTTTCCGATTTCACCCTGCGGCCAACGAAATGGCAGTCGAGCGTCCCACCTGTCCGGCTCTTCCCGCCCCGATCGATCAGACAGTCAGGACAGGGGCAACCATCGGCGGATGACCGAAGCCGAATAATACCAGCTTTTCTGCGGCTTTCCGAGGATTTCAGGGCCGTTTCAGGCCTATAAATGGTGGGCTTACAGGACTCACATTGGGTTCTGTAGGTCGCAGAAAAGCTGGGTTTTCTGGCTCCGGTCGATTTCGTGGTCCACGCGTGGTCCACCCCCAAAAATCGGTCCGTGTGAGGGACACGAACCCGCGCCGAAGCGGGGTTTAACGGTACGATTCGGTACATCTCAACAGGCGATTACGGAGCCCGAACGGGCGTCCGAGTGTAGCGAAGAGGCAGCATTTGGGCCGTGTCCGGACTGATAGTTATTGAGCCGCCGATGGTTGGAAGCGGACATTCATTTATCGTAATCGCGAAGGAAAAAGACGCGCCGCATAGTACACTGATCGGATCTCCACGCGAGTTGGTCTCATTGAGCCGTCAGGAAGGATCATATAGACACGCAGTCTGAGAGCTTGCACCTCGCCAGCCCCAACTAAGTCTCAGGATCCCCAAAATGTCGCGCCGACCGCGCTCGCACCAAGTGGAGGACATTTCTGGCCGGCGTTTTGAGCACCGGCTGCCGGTCGCCTGGGTTTCGAGGGCCGTGTCCCCTGACTATGGCGTCGATCGCGAAGTGGAGATTTTCACCAGTGGCGGCGATGCTACGGGCCTAAAATTTGCGGTACAGCTCAAGGCGACCGACCAGGCCGAGAGCGGGGAGACGGTGACGCTCAAAGTCAGCCTGCTTGACTATCTGTTAAACTACGACCTGCCAGCAATCGTCGTTCGCTACGACGCCACCACCGACATCCTACGCTGGCAATGGGCATCACTGATTAGCGCGCGCGCTTCGCTTAAACCCAAACAGCGCACCTTCACGCACCGCTTCGAGGCCGGTGATGTCTGGGACGACGATACGCCCGGGAAAATCGAACGGGCCCTGCAGGCGCGCCGGGCGCTGCAACAGTTCCCGCCCAGGCAGGCGATGCCGATACGGCTAGAGATCGACCGCTCGATATCGCACGCTGCCTACGTGATCGAGCGTGCCGTCCGCGCTATTATCGCTGAATCCGGTGGCACGCTGGTCAAGCTCCACGGCGAGCGGGCGCCCGTAGAACTCGCCATCCGGGTTCGTGACAACTTTCTGAGCGTCGATTTCGACATGCTGGGGAGCGCCACCTTTGATCTCGATAGCAGCGATTCCGCGCAACTCAGCTCGGCAATCCTGTACGCGATGGCATTCCTATTCGCGCGCCAGCGTCTTGGCGCGCATGCCCAAGCGGCGGGCCGCGCCATACTCGCTGGCAAACATGTCGCGGGCAATGTAGAGATGGTCGCGCGCGCCTCGCTCGCCTTTGCCCACGCGCCATTCGAGCAGGCCGAACTAGCAATCCTCAATAGCTTGCACGCGGCCGACAGCATCCATTTCCCGATGGTAGTCAGCAAGCTGATCGCGGCCGAGCGCCACAGCAGCGACAATGCAGCGGTAAACCACTTCTACACCGCCGCGCTCACGACCGCGCAAGGTGACCCAGCCCGTGCCGCATCGATCCATTATTCCACCGCCAATGCCCTGCGGGCGACACAACCGCGCCGCGCTGTCTTCCACTATAACCGGGCAAGGCGGCTACGCCCGAGCTATCTGCAAGCCGATTACTTCTTGAGCGAGTTTGCCGGCACGCTGTTTCACACGCGACGCTACCGCTGCGCTGTTGAATTCTACAAGCGCGCCGTCGCTCTCGCCCCTAACTGCCGACTGCAACTCTGCCTAGGCGACGCCTTGCTGTTCAGTGGCGATCCCGCAAGCGCCGCCGAGCGATTTAATCTTGCGAGCGAGAGCCAGGTCGCGCAGATCGTCGAGGAAGCGGTAATCAAACTCGAACTCTGCCATATGCTGGTTGCGGCGCACGGCGCACAGATTCCAGTAGACTGGTCGAGGCCAATGGACGACGCCCCTCGAGACGCTGACGCACGGACCGCTTGGATTGGGCACCTTTCCACTGTTAATGCGCTCGACCCGCTCGCCCATTTCAATCTCGGCGTCAGCGACGCCGACCTCGATGATTACAGCTCGGCACTAGGGCATTTTGTTGCCTGTGCGATTGTTCAGACGCTGGACGTCGAAGCTTGGGCGAACGCGATCATCTCGGCTCTTCGCTGCAATGAGACAGCGCTTGCGATAACTTTACTCCATCTGGCGATCCAGCACGCCGGGCTCGACGCCTATGACGCGCTCCGTAAAAACCTGACTTCGAATGGTGGCGACCCCGATCTACTGGCGCAGCTCGACCGGATCGCGTTTGATGCCCACGCTCGCCCGGACCCGACGAGCAATCACGGCGTCACACTGAGAATTCTAGATGGCGACGATGCGGTAGTGATCGGCCATGCCG
>DATIGZ010000489.1:0-10231 GCA_035481255.1 Sphingomonas sp.
GTGCTCAACCACTATCTCGACGCGGTGCATGCGCTCGGCGCCGAGCTGTCGATCTCCGGCCATCACGCGCAGATCGATCCCGAAGTGGCCGCGCTGGCGGAGCGCAGCGGCGACGATGCCGCGAGCCGCGCCGACGAGCCCTATCGCCGCGCGCTGTCCGGCATCTATGCCCGGCTCGCCGCGACCTATCGCGACCTGACCGGCAAGCCCGCGCCGCGGCCCGGCCCGCTCAAGGGCGAGCGCTACGCCGATCCCGCCGCATTCCGCGCCGACCTCGCCATCGTCGCGCACGGCCTTGCCGCGCATGGCGCCGAGACGCTGGCGTCGAGCGGCGCGCTCGGGCGGCTGATCCGGTCGGTCGACATCTTCGGCTTCCACCTCGCCACGCTCGACATGCGCCAGAACAGCGCCGTCCACGAGCGCGTCGTCGCGGAACTGCTCAAGGTCGCGGGTGTCGAGATCGACTATGCCGCGCTCGACGAGGAGGCTCGCGTCACGCTGCTGCGCCGTGAGCTGGCCTCGCCGCGCCCCTTGACCAGCCGCTATGCGAGCTATTCGGACGAGACCGCGTCGGAGCTGGCGATCATCCAGGCTGCTGCCGAGGCGCACCAGCGCTACGGCCGCGCCGCGATCCGCCAGTATATCGTGTCGATGGCGCAGTCGGTGTCCGACCTGCTCGAGGTGCATGTGCTGCTCAAGGAAGCCGGGCTGTACATCCCGGGCGAGGAACCGCAGGCGCATATCATGGCGGTGCCGCTGTTCGAGACGATCGCCGATCTCGATGCCGGACCGGACATCATGCGGCGCTGGTTCGCCCTGCCCGAGGTCGCGGCGATCGCGGGTGCGCGCGGACATCAGGAAGTGATGATCGGCTATTCCGATTCGAACAAGGACGGCGGCTACCTCACCTCGACCTGGGGGCTGAGCAAGGGATCGACGGCGCTGAAGCCGGTGTTCGAGGAAGCCGGAATCGGCATGCAGCTGTTCCATGGCCGCGGCGGCGCGGTCGGGCGCGGCGGCGGATCGTCGTTCCAGGCGATTCAAGCGCAGCCCGCCGGCACCGTGCAGGGCCGCATCCGCATCACCGAGCAGGGCGAGGTGATCGCTGCCAAATACGGCACGCGTGAGAGCGCACAGACCAATCTCGAGGCGATGGCGTCGGCGACGTTGCTCGCCAGCCTCGAGCCGCAGCAGCTGAGCACCGCCGATGCGGCGCGCTTCGAAGCGGCGATGGAACAATTGTCGGGAACCGCGTTCAAGACCTATCGCGATCTGGTCTATGGCACCGAAGGCTTCACCACCTTCTTCCGCCAGATGACACCGATCGCCGAGATCGCCGGCCTCAAGATCGGCAGCCGTCCGGCGAGCCGCAAGAAGAGCGACGCGATCGAGGATCTGCGTGCGATCCCCTGGGTGTTCAGCTGGGCGCAGGCGCGCGTGATGCTGCCGGGCTGGTACGGTGTGGGCGCGGCGCTGTCGGCCTTCCCCGACCGCGGGTTGCTGCGCGAAATGGCGGCGGGCTGGCCGCTATTCGCCTCAGCGCTCGCGAATATGGAGATGGTGCTGGCCAAGTCCGACATGGGCATCGCCGCACGCTATGCCGATTTGGTCGAGGACCGCGCGCTCGGCGACGCGATCTTCGGGCGCATCCGCGACGGCTGGCAGGCAACGCATGATCAGCTGCTCGAGGTCACCCGTCAGACGCGGCTGCTCGAGAAGCATCCAGCGCTCGAAACCTCAATCCGGCTGCGGTTGCCTTATATCGAGCCCCTCAACCTGCTTCAGGTCGAGCTGTTGAAGCGCCACCGCGCGGGCGAGACCGATCCCAAGATCGAGCACGGCATCCTGCTGTCGATCAACGCGATCGCGACCGCACTGCGCAATAGCGGCTAGGTTTGGAGGAACGGCGCGGCGATCTCGTCGCGCACGCGGACGAGCCGTCCGGTGGCGCGGTCGAGCATCGCCCAGGTCGAGACCGCTTCGACCTTCACCTTGCCGTCGGCACCGGTGAAGCGCATGTGGCGGTCGAAGCGCGCACCGCGCGGCGGATGGGGAACCCAGGTTTCGCCGGTCACCGTCTCACCCGCCGAGACATTGCCGCGATAGTCGATCTCGTGCCGGGTCACGACCCAGATATAGGCGTCGTGATGTTCGGGCGCGGCGACGGCGTGCCAGTGCGCGACCGCAACCTCCTGAATCCAGCAGACCCAGACCGCATTGTTGACATGGCCAAGCTCGTCGATGTCGTCCGGCCCGGCGGTGATCGTTCGTGTGAAGCGCGCCATAGGGGTTGACGTTTACGGCAACTATGGCGCGCAGGGAAGCTCAGTCCAGCCGCATCTGTTCATTCCCGACAAAGCCGAGCCGGGTGACGCCCGAGCGTTTGACGGTGGTCAGCACCGTGGCGAAACGCTCATATCGTGCGGCTTCGTCCGCCTTGAATTGCAGCACGCCGCTTGCAGCGACAGTCGAGGCGAGGAGTGCGGGAAGCTCGGCATCGGTGATGGCTCGCCCGTCCCAGGCAAGGGCCCCGTTCGCGGCGATGTCCAGCCGGTGCGGCAACTCGGGCGCCGGGCTCGAACCGCCCTGTGGCAGATCGACCGGCAGCTTGTGCATCGCGGACGGGATGGTGACGATCAGCATGATCAACAGCACCAGCAACACATCGATCAGCGGGGTGGTGTTGAGCGCGGAGATCGGCTCGTCCGCAGACCGGGTCGGAGCAAGGGAACGACGCATATGTCACCTCCAAGATTAGAGATGATATAACATGCCATAGTCCTTAGAGGACGCAAGTCCCTTTAGCAGCTTTCATATTTCCAGTGGCGCTTCTTGCCTTCGCGGATCCAGACGATGGCGTCGGCGAGGCGTTTGTCGCGCGTCGCCTCTCGCTTGGCCTCGGCGATCCACTCGCAATATTCGCGGCGCGCTCCCGGCGGGAACGCATCGAACACCGCCGCGGCGGCGGGATCGCGGGCGAGTGCTTCGGCCAGCGCCTCGGGCACTTCCGCTTCGGGCTTGGGTGGCTGGGCGGCGCGTTTGGGGATCGCGCCCGAATCGGTCAGCGCCATCGCCTCGAGCACTTGCGCCTCCATCGCGGCGTCATCGGGCAGACCGGTCAGCGCGACGATCCGGCCGAACTGGCCCATCGCCTCACCCTCCTTGCCCGTGCTCAGCTGGTCGCGATACCAGAAGCCGAAGCTGGCGTGCGCCTTGAACGCGGCCATGCCGGCGAGCGGGCGGCCACGATAGGAGAAGGCCGGCATCCCCCATTTGATGTCTTCCTCGACATCCGGGCAGGCGGCGTGGAGGCGGGCACGAAGCCAGTTGAGGATCGGGCGGGCGAAATCGGCCTGCCGCTCGATATAGGCATCGACTCGCGGATCGGTGGCCATGCTGCGCTCCTTTCGCGGGCGATGCTCCGCCCGAAGCGCGCGACAGTCAATTCGTTACGGGTTGGTCTCGCCGGAATCGTCGACGTCATCCGCCTCCCCCGCCGCATCCTCTTCCGCTTCCTCGGCGACCATCCGCAGCTCATCCGCCTCATCCGGGTCGATCTCTTCGCCGAGGTCGGGATTGAGGTCGGTCACGATCGTGCCGTCGGTCGGGCCATCGCGCGTGACCTCAAGAATCTCGGCGCGCTGGCTCTCGTCATAGCCGTCCTCGTCGTATCCGTCGTCGCCGGGGCCGCGCCCCGGAACCTGATGACCGCCCATCGCAGCCCTCCTTCCTTCTCCTGAAGGTGCGAACGGCGAAAGGGGGCGCCGGGTTCCTTGGGCGCGTCAGTTACGGCGGAACAGCTTGCCGCGTTCGGTAACGAAGACGATGGCGAGCGCGGTGAAGCCGAGCACGGTGAAACCGAGATAGAGCGGCACCGTGGTCCCGTCGAAGGACTGACCGATCAGCGCGCCCAGCACCGCCGCGCCCATCGTCGCGATGAAGCCCTGAAGGCTCGACGCGGTGCCCGCGATCTCACCCATATTCTCCATCGCCATCGCCGAAAAATTCGAGTTGGCGAGTCCCATCGCGGCCATCATCGGCGCCTGCAGTGCGATGAACACCCACAGATTCTCGCCCCCGAGCAGGATCACGATCAGGTGGATCACCGCCAGCGCGGTCGTCGTCACCAGCGCGAGGTGCGAGAGGAAGCGCATCCCGAAGCGCATCACCAGCCGCGAGTTGAGGAACGACCCCAGCGCCATCAGCCCGGCGACCGATGCGAACACGACGGTCAGCAGCTCAGGCCGCTTGAACACGTCGTAGACGATCTGCTGGATCGAGCCGATGAACGAGAAGAAGCAGCCCGAGATGGCGGTGGTGGCGAAGGTGTAGCCGACCGCCCAGCGATCCCGGAACATCTTGCCGTAGCCACGCCAGATCTCGCGCACGTCGAGCGAGTGGACGGTGTCCCGCGCCAGCGTCTCGGGCATGCGGAGCGTGAACCAGATCAGCACCAGCGCCGCGATGATCGCGATCCCGCCAAAGATCAGCCGCCAGTCGCCGAAGATGATCACCATCAGCTGACCCCAAGCGGGCGCCAGCACCGGGACGATCATGAAGGTCATGAAGGCGAGGCTCATCACCCGCGCCATCGCCCGCCCCTGGAAACAGTCGCGCACCAGCGCCACCGTCACCACGCGGCCCGCGGCCACCGCCGCCCCGCTCGCCGCGCGGGCGAGCAGCAACAGCTCGAAACTGCCCGAAAAGGCAGCCACCGCGTTGGTCACGACATAAAAACCAAGCGCGATCGCGATCACGGGCTTGCGCCCGAACCGGTCTGCGAGCGGGCCGTGGAACAGCTGTGCCACCGCGAAGCCGAGCATGAAGGCGGTGATGACATATTGGCGGTGATTGGGCTGACTCACACCCAGCTCGTCGCTGATCGCGGGCAGCGCCGGGAGCATCGAATCGATGCCGAGCGCGGTGAGCGCCATGATCGACGCGATTAGCGCGACGAACTCCCCCATCGGGATCGGGGAGCGGTTCGCCGCGTCGCCGGGATGATGAGGGGTCTGCGCGTCCATGCCGCGCCCAATGCAGCATCGTCATCGGCACGTCACCCCGCGGGTTGATCTTTTTTACCGGGCCGGGTAGTGTATTGTTTAGATAACACGGTGGAGCTTGTGTATGACCCGCAACTGGCTTGTCCTTCCCCTGATGGTGGCGCTCGCTGCATGCGGCGACGGCACGGGCGAAGGGAATGGCGCGAGCATTTCGGTCAGGAGCGGCGAGGGTGACGCGACGATCAAGGCCGACAAGGACGGCCGCGTCGCGATCAAGGCGCCCGGGTTCGAGGGTTCGATCAAGCTGCCCAAATTCGACCTCGACGCCGGCAATTTCGAGGTCGACGGGCTGAAGCTCTATCCCGGATCGACGATCTCCAACCTCGACGTCGATGCCAACCGCGACAAGGGAGGCGAGGACACGGTACGGGTCACCTTCGATTCACCCGCCGCCACCGCCCAGGTCCGCAGCTGGTTCCAGGAGCAGATGCAGGCGGCCGGCTTCACCGTCGCGGCGAAGGACGGCCAGATCAGCGGCAAGACCGGCGAGGGCAGCGACTTCACGCTCAAGCTCGATCCTGCGGGGGACGCCAAGAGCCGCGGCACGCTCACCGTCCTCGGCAAATAAGGTTCTTTCGGAATAGTCGGCGCCAGCCCGCTTCAGCGAAGCCGAAAACAAAATCCGTCGCTGCGTAGGCGATTGATCTGCGGGAGGGGCGCGCGGCACCGCGCCTCTCCCGCCTCTGTTCTAGCGGCACGCGAAGAGCTATTTCCGGGAGAATCGTTTCCGGAGTTACCTTGCAATGCCCGATACCGTTCTTGCTGAAGTCCCGCTGGTCAGCCTTGCCGATCAGGTGAGCGACCCCGACGGCTTCGCCGCGGCGCTGGGCGGCTCGTTCGAGCGGTTCGGCTTCGCGATGGTGTCCGACCATGGCGTTCCGCAAGACCTGATCGACCGCGCCTGGGCCGCGACCAAGTCCTTCTTCGACCTGCCCGAGGATGAGAAGCGCGGCTATTTCGTCGAAGGCGGCGGCGGTGCGCGCGGTTACACCCCGTTCAAGACCGAGATCGCCAAAGGGGCCGAATATGTCGACCTCAAGGAATTCTGGCATATCGGGCGCGAGCTGCCCGCCGGGCACCGTTTCGAGGCGAACATGTCGCCCAACATCTGGCCCGACCGGCCCGAGGGATTCCGCGACACCTTCCTCGAACTGTTCGCGGCGTTCGACACCGCGGGCGACAAGCTGCTTTCAGCGATCGCGCGCCATCTGAGCCTCAAGCCCGACTGGTTCGACCATGCGGTCAAGGACGGCAATTCCGTGCTGCGCCTGCTCCACTATCCGCCGATGACCGAGGATGCGCCGAACGTGCGCGCCGGGGCGCATGAGGACATCAACCTGATCACGCTGCTGCTCGGCGCCGAGGAAGCCGGGCTCGAGCTGCTCGACAAGGACGGCCAGTGGCTGCCCGTGCGCCCGCCCGAGGGCGCGATGGTGGTCAATGTCGGCGACATGCTGCAGCGGCTGACCAACCATGTCCTGCCCTCGACCACGCACCGCGTGGTCAACCCGCCGGTCGAGCGCCGCGGCACCCCGCGCTATTCGATGCCCTTCTTCCTCCACCCCGCGCCCGATTTCCTCATCAAGGCGCTGCCGCAATGCGTGACCGCGCAGAATCCCGAGCGCGAGCCGCCGATCACCGCGCACGATTATCTGGCCGAGCGGCTGCGCGAGATCGGCCTCACAAAGAAATAATTGGGTTGCGGCGCTCCGGGCATCCTCTAGCGGGGACGTCAGGAGATTATCGATGACCGAACCGTTGCGCGTTGCTCTTGCCGGCCTTGGAACCGTGGGTGCGGGCGTCATTCGCCTGATCGACGCCAATGCCGAGCTGATCGCGCGCCGTGCAGGACGGCCGATCGAGATCGTCGCGGTATCCGCGCGCGACCGCGCCAAGGACCGCGGCGTCGATATCACGCGCTTCGACTGGGTCGACGACATGACCGAGCTCGCCCGCCATCCCAAGGCGGACGTGGTGGTCGAGCTGATCGGCGGATCCGACGGTCCCGCGCTCGCGCTCGCCCGCGCGACGCTGGCGGCGGGCAAGGGTCTGGTCACCGCCAACAAAGCGATGATCGCGCATCACGGGCTGGAGCTGGCCGGGGTCGCCGAGAAGAGCGACACGCCGATGAAGTTCGAGGCGGCGGTCGCGGGCGGCGTCCCGGTGATCAAGGGGCTGCGCGAGGGCGCGGCGGCGAACCAGATCGACCGCGTTTACGGCATCCTCAACGGCACCTGCAATTTCATCCTGTCGAAGATGGAGGCGGAAGGCCGCGACTTCGGCGAGGTGCTGGCCGAGGCACAGGCCGCCGGCTTCGCCGAGGCCGATCCCAGCTTCGACATCGACGGCGTCGACGCCGCGCACAAGCTGTCGATCCTCGCCAGCATCGCGTTCGGCACGCAGCCGGCGTTCGGCGACGTCGCGATCGGCGGCATCCGCCACCTGCTCGCCGCCGACATCGCCGAGGCGGCGGCGCTGGGCTATCGCATCCGCCTGCTCGGCATCGCCGACCTCAACGGCAACGGCCTGTTCCAGCGAGTCCACCCGCACCTCGTCCCGCTCGCGCATCCGCTGGCGCATGTGCTCGGCCCGACCAACGCGGTCGTCGCCGAGGGCAATTTCGTCGGTCGGCTGCTGTTCCAAGGCGCGGGCGCGGGCGACGGCCCGACCGCCTCGGCGGTGGTCGCCGACCTGATCGACATCGCCCGCACCGAATTCGGCCCGCCCTATGCGATGCCCGCCGCGAGCCTGACCGCAGAGCCGGCGGCACCGACCGGTGAGCGCCGCGGCCGCGCCTATCTGCGCTTCACCGTCGCCGACAAGGTCGGCGTGCTCGCCGAGATCGCGGCGGCGATGCGCGACGCGGGCGTGTCGATCGAATCGCTCATTCAGCGCGGCGCGATGGCCGACGGCAGCGTGCTGGTCGCGATCGTCACACATGAGGTGCCCGAACGCTCGATCGCGCAGGCGCTGGAGAAATTGCGCGGCTCCCCCAGCCTCGCGGGCGAGCCGATGTGGATGCACATTCTGGGCGAGTGAGCGGAGCCTAGGGCGCCGGTTCGCGCCGGCGCACGATCTTGCCGTCAAACGAGCTGCTGACCGTCACGCCGAACATTCCCGCGCATTGCGCGAGGAACGGACCGCTGACGCCGCACTGGAACATCCCGTCCTCCAGCACCCGCTCCGTCTGCGCGGGGACATTGTCCTGCGCGCGCGCCGTGACAAAGGGGACGCGGTACTTCTTGTCCGCCTCGCGCAGCGCGCAGATCGTCACCTCATCGGGATCGCCGGTGGTCTTGCAGGGAATGATGGCGCGGGTCTTGTCGCGATAGGCCTGCATCGCGGCGTCATCGCCGCCAGCCTGAAGCATCAACGCGAACACAAGCAACACGGACATGGGCATAACCCTCCGCTCGTTGCGTTAGCACAACGAGCCCGCGGCCGGAACCGTTCAGTCGATACGTGTACTCAGCAGTTCCTGCCCCTTCCTGGGGCAGACGGGCGCGCCCTGAACACCGCACGGCATACCGGTCGATTTGACCACGTCCATCTTCCCGCTGTGCGGACTCACCACCACGCTGGTCAGCCGATCACCGGGGGCGGCGGATTGAGTGCAAGTGCCGGTCAGGCAGAGTTTCGCGGGCTGCGGCAGCGCCCGGCGGACCAGCTTGCGCGGCGCGCGCTTGCGAACCGTTGCGGCGGGCCGCGCGCGCTTGGGCAAAGTGACGATCTTGGGAGGTTCGCCAGCAACGCTCAACGCCAGCAGCAGACTCAGCATGTCATGCGTCCCATTTCGATACCCCTCACTCGCCGAACGCCGCGAATTGGGATTGGTTTCGCGGGCGCTTTCGGCTTTTGAATGGATGACAGCGTTGGCCCCCATCGACAAGCCTCGCGCGCGCTCCTATCGCCGCTCGAAACACGATCTTTAGAGGGGCTTCGCCGATCATGCAGACCGCCAGCAAGGTGCTCGACCGCGTCCTGGTGCTTGAAATGGTGCGCGTCACCGAAGCCGCGGCCATCGCCGCGTCGACGCTGGTCGGCCGCGGCGACGAGAAAGCCGCCGACGCCGCCGCCGTCGAGGCGATGCGCGCCGCGCTCAATTCGCTCTACATGGACGGCACCGTGGTGATCGGCGAAGGCGAGCGCGACGAGGCGCCGATGCTGTTCATCGGCGAAAAGGTCGGCTCGGCACCCGGCAAGGGGCCGAAGATCGACATCGCGCTCGACCCGCTCGAAGGCACCACCATCTGCGCCAAGGCGGGTCCCAACAGCCTCGCGGTGCTGGCGATCGCCGAAGAGGGCAACCTGCTCAACGCGCCCGACGTCTATATGGACAAGATCGCAGTCGGCCCCGGCTATCCGGCGAACGTCATCGACCTCGACAAGACGCCGACCCAGAATATCGAGGCGATCGCCGCGGCCAAGGGCGTGAAGCCTAACGAGATCATCGCCTGCGTGCTCGACCGCCCGCGCCATGAGAAGCTGATCGCCGAGCTGCGGTCGATCGGCTGCGGCGTGGTGCTGATCGGCGACGGCGACGTCGCGGGGGTGATCGCGACCACCAATCCCGACACGACGATCGACGTCTATATGGGCCAGGGTGGCGCGCCCGAGGGAGTGCTCGCCTGCGCCGCGCTGCGCTGCGTCGGCGGTCAGTTCAAGGGCCGCCTGCTGTTCCGCAACGAGGACGAGCGCGCGCGCGCGCGCAAATGGGGCATCGAGAATCTCGACAAGCAGTACGACCTGACCGAGTTGGCCAAGGGCGACTGCATCTTCGCCGCGACCGGCGTGACCGACGGGTCGCTGCTCGAAGGCGTCAAGCGCCGTCCGGGCCGGATGACCACCGAGAGCGTGGTGATGCGTTCCAGCTCGGGCACCGTCCGCTGGGTGCGGGGCGAGCACCGCAACGGGTGATGAGGCCGCGCGGTTGAACTGGGCGCTGCTGGCGGGGCTGATCGCCGCCTATGCCTGGTACCTCCGGGGCGGCGGAGTGCCGCCGGGGACCGCGCGCATCGACCGCTACCGCCGCTGGATGCGCCGCGCGCCGATGGCGTTCGGAGCGAGCGCGTTGGCGGCGCTGGGCACCGCCGCCGCGGTGGTGGAGGAACTGTTCTTCCGCCTCGCACTCCCGCTGTTCGCGACGCTGGCCACCGGCAGTGCGTGGC
>DATIGZ010000490.1:0-5429 GCA_035481255.1 Sphingomonas sp.
CGTCCGGGGTGATGCCGGCATCCTCGGGCCGCTCGACCGGCACGTCGGTGGTACCGATCATCGTGCCGCCGCGCCACGGCGTGGCGAACACCACGCGGCGGTCGGGCTGTTGCAGGATATAGGCCTGATCGCCCTCCCACAAAGCGGGCACGACGATGTGACTGCCCTTGATCAGGCGCAGGCCGCTGGCGGTGCGGATGCGGATCGTATCGAGGAAGTCCTTCACCCACGGACCGGTGGCGTTGACGATGGCGCGGGCCTCGACGGTGCGTCCGTCGCTGAGCGAAACGGCCCAGCCCGTGCCGCTGCGCTGCGCGCCGGTGACGGCGACGCCGCCCTCGACCTGTGCGCCATTGGCGACGGCATCGGCGGCGTTGGCGCGGACCAAAGCCGCATCGTCGACCTGAGCGTCCCAATAGAGGAAGCCGCCGACATTTTGCGCGATGGGGGTCAGGCGGGGATCGTCGCGGCGGAGGGACCGCGAGCGCGGTAGCGACGAGCCGAGGCCGAGCAGGTCGTAGAGATAGAGGCCCGCGCGGACCATCCACCATGGCCGGACGCTGTGCGCATGGGGCAGGACGAACGCCATCGGATGGATGAGATGCGGCGCGGCGGCGAGCATCCGCTCACGCTCGTGCAATGCCTCACGCACCAGCCGGAACTCATAGGTTTCGAGATAGCGCAGGCCGCCATGGATCAGCTTGCTGGAGGCGGAGGAGGTGTGCGCGGCGAGATCGTCCTTCTCGACCAGCAGGACCGAGAGGCCGAGCAGCGCCGCTTCGCGCGCGATGGCGCAGCCGTTGATGCCGCCGCCGGCAATGAGAAGGTCACACGTCACGCCCCAAGCCTATTCGGTTGGGAATCGGGCGGACAGCCCCTATATTCAGGGCCAATGGCAAAACAGAACAAAGCAAAGAAGCCCGCGCCCGGCATGCCGACGCGGCAACAGATTCTCGATTTCATCACCTCTTCCGACCAGCCTGCGGGCAAGCGCGAGATCGCGCGCGCATTCGGCCTGTCGGGGCAGGAGAAGATCACGCTCAAGGCGCTGCTGCGCGACATGGCCGATGAGGGCCTGATCGACAGCGCCCCCGGCCGCGCCTTCCACAAGATGGGCGGTGTACCCAAGGTGACCGTGCTGCGCGTCACCGACTCCGACGGCGATACCGTGTGGGCGGTGCCCGAGCGCTGGGAGGCCGAAGGCGTGCCCGTGCCGCGGCTGCGCGTGCGCGAGCGCGGCAAGCATAGCGCGCTGGCCGTCGGCGACCGCATCCTCGCGCGCACCGAAGAGGCCGGAAACGGCCTGATCGCGCATCCGATGAAGAAGCTCGCCCGCGGCGAGGAAGCGGTGCTGGGCGTGGTCAAGGAGGAAGGCGGACGCCTCTACCTGCACGGCCTGGAGAAGAAGGAGCGCAACAGCTTCGTCATCTCCGAGCGCAACGGGGCGGAGCCGGGCGATCTGGTGATGGCGGAGAAGAGCGGGCGCGGCCCGCGCATCTTCGCCAAGGTCACCGAAGTGTTGGGCGATCCGTTCGCGCCGCGCAGCTTCAGCCTGATCGCGATCCACAAGCACAGCATCCCGAACGTGTTTTCCGAGGAACTGCTGCAAGAGGCCGAGCGGGTCGCGAAGCAGGATCTGGGCAAGGGCAGGGAAGACCTGCGCCATATCCCGATCGTCGCGATCGATCCGTCCGACGCGCGCGACCATGACGACGCTGTGTGGGCGGCGCCCGACGACGATCCCAAGAACGAGGGCGGCTGGAAGGCGATCGTCGCGATCGCGGACGTCAGCTTCTATGTCCGCCCCGGATCGCTGCTCGACCGCGAGGCGCGCAAGCGGGGCAATTCGGTCTATTTCCCGGATCGCGTCGTGCCGATGTTGCCCGAAGTGCTCTCCGCCGACGTCTGCTCGCTCAAGCAGGACGTCGATCGCGCGGCGATGGCGTGCCATTTGCAGATTTCGGCCAAGGGCGAGATCAAGGGCTGGCGCTTTACCCGGGCGGTGGTGAAGCTCGCTGCGAATATCGCTTACGAGGATGCGCAGGCGGCGATCGATGCCGCGGGTGAGAAGGTGGAAGTCGCTTCCTCGCCCTGCGCGATGCCCGCGGAGGAACTGGCCGGGGTCGATCCCACGCTGGTCGATTCGACGCTGCGCCCGCTCTGGGCGTGCTGGCGCGCGCTCAACAAGGCGCGCGAGAAGCGCGAGCCGCTCGACCTCGACCTGCCCGAGCGGCGGATCATGCTCGACGAGAAGGGGCGCATCCTGTCGGTGGCGCCGCGCGAGCGGCTCGACGCGCACAAGCTGATCGAGGATTACATGATCGCGGCGAACGTCGCGGCGGCCAAGGCACTGGAAGCGCGCAAGGCGCCGGTGATGTACCGCGTCCACGAGCCGCCGAGCCGCGAGAAGCTGGCGGCGCTCAAGGAGTATCTCAAGACGCTGGAGGTCGAGTTCACGCTGGGTCAGGTGATCCGGCCGGGCACGTTCAACCATGTCATCGCGCGGGTGGCCGATGCCGAGTTCCGCGAAGAGGTGATGATCCAGGTGCTGCGCACCCAGACCCAGGCCTATTACGGCCCGCAGAATGCCGGGCATTTCGGCCTCGCGCTGGGCAGCTACGCGCACTTCACCTCGCCGATCCGGCGCTATGCCGATCTGGTCGTGCATCGCGCGCTGGTCGAATCGAACAAGCTCGGGCCGGGCGGCGAGCTGCCGACCGATGCCGAGATGGAGAAGACCGGCGAGGTCATCAGCCAGCTCGAGCGGCGGGCGATGGAGGCCGAGCGCGAGACGGTCGACCGCTATGTCGCCGCTTACCTGTCGGCGCATGTCGGCGAGGTGATGGAGGCGCGGATCACCGGGGTGCAGAATTTCGGCTTCTTCGCGACGGTCGATGGCGTCGGCGGCGACGGGCTGGTCCCGGCGCGCGATCTGGGCCGCGAATATTTCCGGTACGACGAGGCGGCGCAGAAGCTGGTCGGCGAGGAAACCGGCGAGGAGTTCGCGCTGGGGCAGCGGCTGCCGCTACGGCTGGTCGAGGCCAATCCGGTATCGGGCGCGCTGCGCTTCGAGCTGCCCGACGGCAAGGGCTCGGGATCGGGTGAGGACCGGCGGCGGGGCGGGCCGTCCAAGCGGGTCATCAAGCACCGCGGACGGCCGGCGAACATCAGGCATCAGGGGCGGAAGCGGTAGGCGATGGCGATCGAAGCAGCGGCGATCACACCGGGCGCGCGGGCGCGGCGGAAGCTGGTGGACCATTTCTGCGCCCAGCACGCGATCACGCCGTACGATACCATCCTCTACACCCCGCCCGCCGAGCTTCGGTCGGCGTTCGACCGCCTGTTGGCCGAGCGGCTGATCCGCAAGGAAGGACACGCCTATTACTGGCTCGATCTGCGCGCCTATGAGGCGGCGATCGAGCGGCAGCGGCGCAAGCTGGTGCCGGTGGCGATCGTCGTCTCGCTGGTGCTCGCCGCGGTCGCGATGTCCTTCTACAGCGACGCGCCATTGCCCTTCGTCGGCTGACGCGTCAGCCGACGGTGAAGGTCAGCCCGGCATTGGCCTCGAGCCGGGCCTTGAGCGGTTCGGCCATCAGCGCGCCGGGGGTCCAGATGCCACCGCCGCCATCGACGTCGCGCAGCAGGCATAGCGCGCTTTCGGCGATCATCTTGCAGGTCGAGCCATAGCCGGGATCGCGATCGCCGGTGACGGTGGCCGTCAGGCGCTCGCCGGAGGGCATCTCGGCGATGAAGTCGATCTCGTAGAAGCCGGCCTCGCGCTCTTCCTTCGACGGGCCTTCGCCGGGAGCAGGGCCCTTGTCCGAGTTCATCGGGTTCATCTTGGCG
Organism: Sphingomonas sp.; assembly: GCA_035481255.1. GTDB lineage: Bacteria > Pseudomonadota > Alphaproteobacteria > Sphingomonadales > Sphingomonadaceae > Sphingomonas. The sequence goes on from DATIGZ010000490.1 coordinate 3,847, forward strand.
ATGGCGTCGGCCGCCGCCTTACCCAACTCGCCGAGGCCGGGCGCGACCATCATCTCGTCATAGCGGAAGTCGCGGCCATAGGGGTGGTGAGCGAGGAAGTTGGTGCGGTGGATGTTCTTGGTGTTGATCACCGCCATCATGAACGGCGCGACCCAGCCGCCGACCGCTTCATCATATTCGGGCATGATCCCCTTGGGCTGATCGGGGCCGGTGAAGCCGGGGGTGAGCGCGAAGGGATCGAGCAGAACCTTGAACACCGCCGGGTTCTTGGCCGCCGCGGCGGCGGTCGCCTTGCCGCTGGCAAAGGTGCCGCCCGAAAAGGTGCCCTGCATCTTGCGGACGCGGCCCTTCACCCGGGGTGCCGGTTCACCGAACTTCGCGATCGCCGCTTGCTGCACGGTCCACACGCCAAGATCGAAGGGGATCGAGTCGAATCCGCAGGAAAAGACGATACGCGCGCCGCTCGCCTTCGCGGCGGCGTCGTGCTGCGCGATCATGTCGTGCATCCAGTTCGGCTCGCCGCACAGGTCGACATAGCCGGTGCCGGTCTCGACACAGGCGGCGATGAGGTCGTTGCCGTAAAGCTGATAGGGGCCGACGGTGGAGATGACGACCTTGGCCCGCTCCGTCATTGCGCGCAGCGAGGCGGGGTCGTCGGAATTGGCGGCGATGAGCGGGGTGGCAGCCGGCGCCCCAATCTCGTCGCGTACTTGCTGAAGCTTGGTCAGCGAGCGGCCGGCCATCGCCCATTTGACGGTGCCGTCGCCATAGCGCTGGCCGAGATACTCGGCGACGAGACGGCCGGTGAAGCCGGTGGCGCCATAGACGATCAGATCAAGCTCGCGTGCCATCATCCTCTCCATCGTTCGGCATACCGGAGTTTCAAAGGTCGCAAAGGTCTCGCTCTATACGCGCGCGAGACGGAATCGGACCCGGAACCTCAAAATGCGGTTGCCGTCCGCTTCAGCGGAGCAGAGCAACTCCAACATTGCAAGTGCGCATCAGCGCCGTTTGCGGCGGGCGAGGGCATGGGCTTCGGCGCGCGAAAGGAGGATGTCCAGATCCTCGCGGCTGATATCGAAACTGTCGGGAAGGTCGGCGAGCGCGCGGTCGATATCCTCCAGGTGCAGGCCGACGGCTTGCGGCTGCATCGGCATCGGCGCGGCGACATGCGGGTAGCTGTGGCCCGACACGCGGTGGAAGAACATCGCCAGCGAGACCAGGGCGATCGAGTTGAGCGCGACTGGCGCGAAGGCGAAGGCGTAGCCCGCGGCGTGGATGCCCTGACTGCCGATCACCGCGGTCAGGGCGGCGGCGCCGCCGGGCGGGTGGAGGCAGCGGAACGCCGACATGGCGAGGATCGCGAGGCCGACCGACAGGCCCGCGGCGAGCATCGGATCGGCGACATGCTGGAACACCGCGACGCCGACCAGCGCGGAGATGGTGTTGCCGCCGACGACCGGCCACGGCTGGGCCAGCGGGCTGGCGGGCACCGCGAAGATGAGAACGGCGGAGGCACCCATCGGCGCGACGATCAGCGGGAGATCCGCCGCGGCGAGCGGGAGTTGCGCACAGATGAACAC
>DATIGZ010000491.1:0-4193 GCA_035481255.1 Sphingomonas sp.
CATCTGTTCGACGCCGGCCCCGAAATGGTCCGCATCGGCGTGATTCCCGACGACGCGCTGCTTACCCACGCGCTGTTCTGAAGCCCGAGGGCGGAGGGGTTCCGGCCCCTCCCCCATCCCGCTGAAAACCTACCCATTACGGTGAAATCGCACGATTTTGCTGTTTCCCGGCGGCACATTCGCCTAGCCTCGCCGCGTATTCGCGTCCGGGGGGAACGCGCTCTTCGGCCATGCCGTCGCGTGCCGAGACGTTCGCCGCCCTGCCGCATCGGGAGGGTGGAATGTCTGATATCGTAGAGATGCTCGAGGTTGCGGCCCTGCTGGACGGCGATCTTGCCGGACAAGCAAGCATCACCCCCGCCCTTCCCCCGCGGCCGGGCGCGGCGAATGTCACCACCACCGTCGCGCTGACCGGATCGCCGACCGTCTCGATCGGCGCCGGCCAGACCTATTACGCCGTCAACATGACGGACCCGACCAACGCCGCGACCTATGGCAACTACTACCGCGCCGGCTGGGGCGCGCCAGTGGTGACAACGAGTAGCGCGGCCACGATCGACAATGCCGGGATGGTGTGGAGCACATCGACGATCGACAGCGTCAACGCTGTTTGGGCGAACCAGCTAATCAACAGCGGGACGATCGTCGCCGAGCTGGGCGCGTATAACGGCCAGCTCACGCCCACCCCGTACCGGATGGCCCAGGGCGTCATCGTCGCCGGAGGAACCCTGACCGGACAAGCGCCGGTAGCCGGGCTGACCAACACCGGCTCGATCCTGGCGACCGCAACCGGCGCCAACGCGATCGCGGTCTACACCGATACGACGCAGCATCGCTTCGTCAATTCGGGCACGATCGCGGCATCGGCGACGCCCGGTGCCGATCCGTCCATCAGCGGCGGCGCGCAGGGCGTACGGATGTTCAACGGCGGCTATTTCGTCAACGAGGCCGGGGGCAAGATCCTGGTCGAGGGCCATGGCACCGCGATCGGCATCTATTCCGGCCGGGGCAGCCATCCCGCGTTCAACTTCGGGCCGGAAATCATCAATGCCGGCCTGATCGAGGTCGTTTCGACCGACCCCAATGTCCGTTCGATCGGCATCTATACCGTCGATCTGGGCGTGGTGTTCAACGGCTCTCAGGTCGTGGTGCGGGAGAAGATGGCGATCGTGAACAGCGGCACGATCCGCGCCGACATCGCGATCTATGCGCCCTCGGATTCGGGCACCAATACGTCCTCGTCGCTCACCAACCCGCAGACGATCACCAATGAAGCCACCGGCCTGATCGACGGCGACATCCTGCTGTTCCGCGGCAACGACGTGCTGACCAACCGCGGCATGATCATCGGCACGGTGGACCTGGGCGAGGACGACGACCGGCTCGACAACAGCCAGGGAACGATCGTCGGCATGGTGCTGGGCGGAACCGGGATCGACCAGCTGATCGGCGGCGCGGGCACCGACACGATGCGTGGCGGGCGCGAAGCCGACACGCTGACCGGCAATGGCGGCAACGACATGCTGACGGGCGATTTCGGCAACGACCTGATCGACGGCGGCGCGGGCAATGACGGCCTGTATGGCGGTGTCGGCAACGACACGCTGCGCACCGCCGGCGGCGACATCGCTTGGGGCGGGCACGGCAACGACCGGTTCGAGACGGCGGACTACACCTTCGCCGAACTGCGCGGCGGCACCGGCAAGGACAGCTGGGTGCTGGCGGCGGGCGCGCGCGCGCTCGATCTGGGCGCGGTGGCGTCGAGCGGGCGCGTGTCGGGCATCGACACGATCGTCGCCAACGGCGCCAAGGTGCTGGTGGTGCGGCCGGCCGATGTGGCCGCGATCAGCGACGGTCACACGCTGCGCATCGACGCCACGGCGAGCGACCATATCTATCTGGACGGCGGGTGGACGCTGGCAAATCAGGTCACCGAGGACGGCGTGACCTATCAGCGCTACACCGCGGGCGGCGAGACGATTCTGGTGCGCGTCGGCGCGCAGGTGACGCTGGGCCTGCCGGCACAGGCCGCGGGCGGGCTCGACGCCGTCGCTCAGGGCGGGGCCGTTATGGCGCCTCCGTCGGACTGGAACGACTCGACCCTGCATATCTCCGGTTTCCGCGTGACGACGGACCTCGAAATCACCGAGGCGGAGACCTGGTCATCACCGGACGGCGCATCGGTGCTGGTGTTCGGGCCGGTGAACGCCAATTTCCCCAACATCGCCAACTATGGCCGTATCCTCAACACGACGGGTCAGGGCACCATTGCCATTGCGGTCGGCGGGACCGCGGATTTCGGCACCCCGTCGATCGGCACGTTCAGTAATTTCGGTGAGATCCTCGCCTCGGCAAGCGGCACCACCCACGTCTATGGTATCTTCAGCGGCGGACACGGCAGCATCGTCAATGACGGTGAGGTTCATGCGCTCGCCCAGCATGGCGACGCGATGGGGATGATCTCGTTCGGCGGCATGAATCCGCAGGGCGCGGCGATCCTCAATCGCGCCGATATCTACGCTTTCTCGCTGACCGGCTTCGCGACCGGCATCAAGCTGATGAATGCGGGCAACGCGGTGAACGAAGGCGTGATCGAGGCTGATGGCGGCGACGGCGCGATGGCCGTGGACATGATCTCCGGATTCAGCACGCTGGTGAACCGGGGCGACGTGATCGCTTACGCGCCCGAGACGAGCAGTTTCTTTTCGGTCGGTGTCGGCATGTTCTCGATGGGCACGGTCGACAATAGCGGCCGGATCATCGCGGACATCGCCATCCTCCTCGAAGGTTCGCAGGGCGGCAGGTTCACGATCACCAACAGCGGCGAGATCTATGGCGCGATCCTGCTTGAGCGCTGGCAGGGCCACACGGACAATGTGAGCGCGCTGCGCTTCACCAACACCGGCCTGCTCGACGGCGGCATCCTGATCGACATGACGGGCTATGTCTCGCCCTTCGTGCTCGACGGGCAGAACCGGATGTTCAACGACATCATCCTCAATTCGGGCACGATCACGGGCAGCGTAGCGCTGGGCGGCGCCAGCGACCTCTACGACGGGCGCGGCGGCACGATCGCCGGCGTGGTCGATGGCGGCGACGGTGACGACACGCTCTATGGCGGCAATGGCGTGGACGTGTTCCATGGCGGCGGCGGCGCGGACGTGCTGCGCGGCGGCGGCGGCGCGGACGTATTCCTCTACACCGCGGCAAGCGATTCCACCGCGGGCGCGTTCGACCAGATTCAGGATTTCCAGCACGGCGTCGACAAGATCGACCTGGCCGACATTATCGCCACGAGCGTAACGTTCGAGCCGGGCAGCGACCCCAATTCGGGCGCGCAATGGACGACGGTGACGATCGTCACCAATGACGGCGCGACCATGGTGATCCGCGTCACCGGTACGGTGACGATCGACGACCTGAATGTGACGATCGCAGTCGACCCGACGGATGGCGACGACGTGCTGACCGGCAGCAACGGCGACGATGTGATCCACGGGCTGGCGGGCAATGACCGGATCGACGGGCGGCTGGGCGCGGATCAGCTCTACGGCGACGACGGGCATGACCGCTTCACCTTCACCGCGGTGCAGAATGGCGGGACGTCGGGTCAGGGGCTGATCGACGGCGGCGCGGGCTTCGACACGCTCGACCTGAGCCTGGTTTCGCCGGTGACCGTGGGTACGGTGGCGATCGGCAATGGCTTTGGCGCTGGCTTCTATGTCGGCACGCAGGAATATCGCTTCACCGGCATCGAGCGCATCATCCTTGGCAGCCAGGACAATTATATCGGACTGCCGGCGGACAATCTGACGACGCTGGAAGTCTGGGGCGGCGACGGCTTCGATCAGTTCTTTGGCAGCGGCGCCTATCGCTTCTTTGGCGAAGGCGGCTCCGACGTGTTCTTCATTTCGGGGGGCTTCGGCGGAGCGAGCGCCGCGAACGGGCTGATGGATGGCGGCGACGGCCTCGACACGATCCAGCTCAACCTCGGCTTCACGGTCGATCTGGCCGCCGGGACCGCCGTGTCCGGCGTCTATTCCTATCAGCTGAACAGCATCGAGAGGGTCTCCGCATATGGCGATTCGATCGTGCGCGGTGACGACGGGGCCAACTTGTTCGTGGTAATGGCCGGCGATCAGAATGGCGGCGGCGTCCTGTTCGACGGACGTGGCGGCGACGATATTCTGGAA
>DATIGZ010000492.1:0-7570 GCA_035481255.1 Sphingomonas sp.
GTCCAGCACCGACCGATCGCGTTCGTCCGTCACATGTTGCAGCGCCGTGTCGAAGCAGGCTCGGGCGCTGCTCAGTCCGGCATAATGACGCTGGAGCCGGCCGAGTTCGATCCAGGACCAGGCATCTGTCGGATCGGCATCAACCGCGGTCCTGTAGGCAGCCATTGCTTTTGAAGGGGCGAAAGGCGCGTAAATACGGGCGGCGGTACGCGCGCGATCAGCGCTTTCCATCAGCAGGCGATCGGCGGCGGCCACGGGATCGCCGGTGACGGCTTCGAGGGCAATCGACTGGTCGCTTTCGTTGCCCGTGCTCAATCCCGTCAATGCTTCTGCCAGCGGGATGGCTGCCTGCGGATCGGTTCTGGCGATCCGGTCGGTCATTTCCGTGATCTTGGTCAAAAGCTCGACGTGCCGTGCGTCGGCGCGCTCGTCTGCGACGCGGAACGATTCATTCTGGTGGCGGCGGTCGTCCTGGCCCTGCTCCCTTGAATAGGGCGCGGGCGCGAAGAAGCTCGCGATTGCGGAAATCGCCCCGACCGCGGAGAAGATCGCGGTCAGCAATACCCATGGGTTCGGCGGGGTCGCGAACCACGACGGGTCGGTGGGCCAGTTGAGCGGAGGATTACCCGCCAAAAGCTGCGCGAGAGTCGCAAGCCCGAAAATGAGGAACAGAGGAATCGATACGGCCAGAGGCCGCAGCAGGCGCCAAATCCTTTCCAGCAGCATCATTGATTGTCCCCCGCAACCACAGGGTGCCGAAATGAACCGGGCGGATCAAGATATTCGGGTGCGGCGCAGGGCGGCGACAGCGTTGGTTTGCAGGCCCGCGACAGCCGGCGGCATCAAAGGAAAAGGCGCCGGAGTTTCCCCCGGCGCCTTCCAATCCAGGTCCTGAACCGGCGGGCTTACGCCGCCTTCGCCCGGCTCGCGCGCTTGCGCTCGTGCGGGTCCAGGTGGCGCTTGCGCAGGCGGATGGTCTTCGGGGTCACCTCGACCATTTCGTCGTCGTCGATGTACGCGATGGCCTGTTCCAGCGTCATCTTCTTCGGCGGGGTCAGGCGGATCGCGTCGTCCTTGCCCGACGAGCGGACGTTGGAGAGCTGCTTCGCCTTCATCGGATTGACCTCAAGGTCCTCCGGCTTGGCGTTCTCGCCGATCACCATGCCTTCGTACAGCGCTTCGCCATGACCGACGAACAGGATGCCGCGCTCTTCCAGCGTGTTGAGCGAATAGGCGTTGGCCTCGCCCGCGCCGTTGGAGATCAGCACGCCGTTCTTGCGGCCTTCGATGCTGCCCTTGTGGGGACCGTACTTCTCGAACAGCCGGTTCATGATGCCCGTGCCACGCGTGTCCGACAGGAACTCGCCATGATAGCCGATCATGCCGCGCGACGGGGCGCTGAACGTGATGCGGGTCTTGCCGCCGCCCGAGGGACGCATGTCGGTCATCTCGGCCTTGCGGATGTTCATCTTGTCGACGACCGTGCCCGAATGCTCTTCGTCCACGTCGATGATGACCGTCTCGTACGGCTCCGTCTTCTGGCCGTCCTCGTCACGGAACAGAACGCGCGGACGGCTGATGCCGAGCTCGAAGCCCTCGCGGCGCATCGTCTCGATCAGCACGCCGAGTTGAAGCTCGCCGCGGCCGGCGACTTCGAAACTGTCCTTGTCGGCGGCTTCGGTGACCTTGATCGCGACGTTCGATTCCGCTTCGCGGAACAGGCGGTCGCGGATCATGCGGCTGGTCACCTTGGTGCCCTCGCGGCCCGCCATCGGGCTGTCGTTGACGGCGAAGCGCATCGACAGGGTGGGGGGATCGATCGGCTGCGCCTGGATCGCGTTGCTGACGCTGGTGTCGGCGATGGTGTTGGAAACGGTCGCGACGGTCAGGCCGGCAAGGCTGATGATGTCGCCAGCCTGCGCTTCGTCCACCGGAACGCGCTCGAGCCCGCGGAACGACATGATCTTCGACGCGCGGCCGGTCTCGATGACGTTGCCGTCCATGTCGAGTGCGTGGATCGGCTGGTTGACCTTGACCTTGCCGCTGGTGACGCGGCCGGTGAGGACGCGGCCGAGGAAGTTGTCGCGGTCAAGCAGCGTGACGAGGAAGGTGAACGGCGCGTCGACGTCGAGCGCGGGCGGCGGGACGTGATCGACGATCTTCTGGAACAGCGGCTCCAGCGTGCCTTCGCGCAGCGTCGGATCCTCATTGGCATAGCCGTTGCGGCCCGATGCGTAGAGGACCGGGAAGTCGAGCTGCTCGTCGGTCGCGTCGAGGCTGACGAACAGGTCGAACACTTCGTCCAGCACTTCCTGGATGCGCTCGTCCGGACGGTCGACCTTGTTGACCACGACGATCGGACGCAGGCCCAGCTTCAGCGCCTTGCCGGTCACGAACTTGGTCTGCGGCATCGCGCCTTCGGAGCTGTCGACCAGCAGGATGACGCCGTCGACCATCGACAGGATGCGCTCCACTTCGCCGCCGAAGTCGGCGTGGCCGGGCGTGTCGACGATGTTGATGCGCGTGCCGTTCCACTCGACCGAGGTCGGCTTGGCGAGGATGGTGATCCCGCGTTCCTTCTCCAGGTCATTGGAATCCATGGCCCTTTCCTCGACGCGCTGGTTGTCGCGGAAGGTGCCGGACTGGCGGAAAAGCTGATCGACGAGCGTGGTCTTGCCATGATCGACGTGGGCGATGATCGCCACGTTGCGAAGGTTCATGCGGATATCCTGGATGCCGCGGAATCGCGGGTTGCGCGCGCCCTTAGCGGAATTTGTGCGGCGCGGGAAGTGCCGGCGATTCGTCGGCCGGTTCGGCCTTCAGCCGATAGGCTTTGCTCAGATCGACGACGGCCGGCGAGGCCTGAGCCGCCGTGGAGACCGGCACCCACACCGCGATCGAACCGGCAATCATCATCTTCAGCCTGCGTTCCATGCCATTCACCCTAGCGCCCATTTGTTAACAGGCCGCGTTATCGGAACCCCTGACAACATCGGTCGGTTGCACCCTAATACAAGTGTATTATATTGGCGATACACTTGAAGCGCACGCGGTTCCCGTTCATCTTGCAGGGAACCGCCGGAAATCTGGTGCTGGAGAGATGGGCAAATGGCGACCGAGACTGCGACTGCCGAGAAGACCGACGACCTGGTGCTGACCGCACCCGAGCCGCTGAAGGAGCGCGCACCCGAAAAGATGGCGGGGCTTGTTCCCGTCGAGGACGGGAAGAAGGCCGAGCTGGTCACCCGGGTCGAGAGCTTCATCGACGATCTGGTCGCGCAGGATGTGAACTCGCCCGAGTTCGGCAAGCGCGTCGATGCGATTACGGCGATGGGGTCGAAGGAAATCCGCGACGCCGCGGGCCAGTCCAACCGCTTCCTCGACCGTCCGGTGCGCGCGATGGACAAGGATGTCGGTGTCGGCAAGGATCTGGCCGAGCTGCGCCGGGTGGTCGAGGATCTCGATCCCGGCAAGAAGGGCGACCTGACCCAGCGCAAGAAGCTGTTCGGCATCATCCCGATGGGCAACAAGCTGCGCAACTATTTCGACAGCTACAAATCGAGCCAGACGCACATCGCATCGATCCTGAAGAGCCTGCAGTCGGGCAAGGACGAGCTGCTGATGGACAATGCCGCGATCGACGTGGAGCGGCAGAATTTGTGGGCGGCGATGGGCCGGCTCGAGCAGATGATCTACATCTCCAAGGAGATGGACCAGCGGCTCGAGGACAAGGCGCTGGAGCTCGATCATACCGATCCGGCCAAGGCCAAGGCGATCCGCGAAACCGCGCTGTTCTACACCCGCCAGCGCACGCAGGACCTGCTGACGCAGATGGCGGTGACGGTGCAGGGCTATCTGGCGCTCGATCTGGTCAAGAAGAACAATGTCGAGCTGGTGAAGGGCGTTGACCGCGCATCGACCACCACCGTGGGCGCGCTGCGCACCGCGGTGACGGTGGCGCAGGCGCTGACCGCTCAGCGGCTGGTGCTCGACCAGATCACCGCACTCAACACCACAACCGCGAACATCATCGATTCGACCGGCAATCTGCTCAAGTCGAACACCGGCATGATTCATGAACAGGCGGCTGCGAGCACGATCCCGATCGAGACGCTGCAGCGCGCGTTCCAGAATATCTATGACACGATGGACGCGATCGACACGTTCAAGCTCAAGGCGCTCGACAATATGAAGACCACGGTCAACGTGCTGTCCAACGAGGTCGAGAAGTCCAAGGGCTATATCGCCCGGGCGGAGGGCGCGGCGCAGAACCAGCTTTCGGGCAGCGCCGAACAGTTCAAGCTGGAGGCGCTGTAAGCAGCGATGCCGACCGAGATCGACCGCCAGATCGACCGCGCCAGCGAGGTGCTTCACCGCTCGCGTGAGCGCTATACGACGCTGAACGCGCGCGCCAAGAAGCGCCGCGACGCCGAGATCATGACCCGGATCGGCCGCATCGCCGGCGCCGCCGGTGTGATTATCGTCGGCGCGATGATCCTGGGCTGGTTCATTCCGCTTGGGATGGGCGGCGCGCTGCTTGTGATGGCGCTGCTGATCGTCGCGACGCTGTTCTTCGGGCTGGCCCCGGCGAGCAGGGAGGTCGCGCCGGAGAAGTTCGGCGAGGCGCCGCTCGCGACGCTGCCGCTGCGTACCGAGGAGTGGCTCGACCGCCAGCGGCCGACACTGCCCGGCGCGGCGATGCCGTTGCTCGACTCGATCGGCATGAAGCTCGGCGTGCTGGCGGGGCAGCTCAAGTCGCTCAACGAGGGTGAGCCCGCCGCGGCCGAGGTGCGCAAGCTGGTTGGCGAGCAACTGCCCGAACTGGTGAAGGGCTATCAGCGCGTTCCGCAGAACCTGCGCGGACAGGACCGGTTCGGCCAGTCGCCGGACAAGCAGCTGGTCGACGGTCTCAGCCTGATCGATCAGGAGATTTCGGACATGTCCTCGCAGCTGGCGCAGGGCGATCTGGATGCGCTGGCCACGCGGGGCCGGTATCTGCAGGTCAAGTATCGCGGCGACGATGAGGTTGGCGGCGCTTGATTGCGTCCTTGTTCATGGGGATCGCGACACCGGCTTTGCTTGTCGCCGCGCCGCCGTCCGTCCCTCGGAACACTATCTACTCCCCGCGCGTCGGCAGTGCCGAACGCACCGCAATCATCAGTGCGCTGAAGAATGGCGGTGACCCGCAACTGCGCTATACCTTCAAGCGATTGCATGTTTTTCGCGATCGCCACCGGGCCATTGCCTATGCCGAAGGGGAAGGCGGGGTCGGCGGTTTCCAAGTGATCCTGACGCGTGAGGGCAGCTCGCCATGGCGCTCAGTCTGGGGCGAGGGTGATGGCGGCAGCGACAGCTGTGCCGCGGGCGCGCGCCACTATGACTGGGCGATGCGGCTGATCAAATCCCATAGGGTCGTACCCGATGCGCTGTTTCCCGGGATTACCGCACGGACGCGCGAGTTGAAGCGGTTGGCGGTGAGCGAACCCGACACCCAATGTGTCGGTGATCTGGAGGGCGGCGAGAATTAGGCGTCTATCTCGGGCGTCCGAGCGCCGCCACGGCGCGTTCACGCAAGTGATCGGCCGCGGCCTGATGGATGCCGGGCGCGGTGGCGAGGACGCCGAACGCTTCGCCCGCGGGCGTGTTGAAACGCAGCTTGCGGCCGAGCGCATCGGTCACCCTGGCACCCGCCTCCCGCGCGATCAGCGTCGCGGCGGCGATGTCCCATTCATTGCCCCAGCGGAACGTGGCGAGCAGGTCGGCGTCGCCGGACGCGACCATGGCCATGCGCAGCGCGATCGAGTTGGGCTTATGGACCATCGTCAGATGCCGGTCGACCTTGGGCAGATCGTCAGCGGGAACGCGTGCGCCGGCCAGTTCGGCGCGGTCGGACGCCGCAATGACACCCCCGTTCAGCGTCACGCCCTTGCCCTTTTCCGCCAGCCAATGCTCGCTGCGGACGGGAGCATCGAGCACGCCGATCACCGGCTGGCCGTTCTCGACCAGCGCGACCGAGACCGCCCAGCCGGGGCGATGGCGCAGGAAGTCGCGTGTGCCGTCGATCGGATCGACCACCCAGACGCGCGCGCACGACAGGCGGGCGAGGTCGTCGGCGGTCTCTTCCGATAGCCATCCCGCGTCGGGGAGCAGCGCTGAGAGCCGGGCGCGGAGCAGTTCATCCACCGCCAGATCGACTTCGCAGACGAAGTTGTTCGGCGATTTCTCCCACTTGCGTACATCATGCCCGTAACGGGCATGCGCGAGCCGGCCCGCCTCGGCGGCGATGTCGCTGACGGCGCGCGCGAGCGTATCAGCCACTGGCCACCGTCATTCCGTCGATGCGCAGGGTCGGAACGTTGATGCCGTAGCGGAACTCCAGGTCATTGGCCGGGATCAGTTCGGCGAACATCGACTGGAGCGTACCGGCGACAGTGAATTCCGACACTGGCCGGGTGATCTCGCCATTTTCGATCAGGAAGCCCGCGGCGCCGCGGCTGTAATCACCGGTGATGATGTTGACGCCCTGTCCAATTAGTTCAGTTACATAGACGCCGTAGCTGATATCCGCGATGAGCGTTTCGACCGGCAGCTTGCCGGCCCCCATGAACAGGTTGCTGGGGCCGACGCCGGGCGCGCCGCCGATGCCGCGGCTGGCATGGCCGGTGGGTTCGAGCCCCAGCTGGCGTGCGGCTGCGCTGTCGAGCAGCCAGGTTTCGAGCTTGCCGTCATCGATCAACGCGACCGGCGACACCGGCAGGCCTTCGCCATCGAAGGGGCGCGAGCGCAACCCGCGGGGGCGATGCGGATCGTCCTGGATTCGGATGCCCGGCGCGAAGATGCGTGTGCCCATCGCATCGAGCAGGAAGCTGGTCTTGCGGGTGATCGCGCTGCCCGAGATCGCGCCGCTGAGGTGCCCGAGCAGGCTCGATCCGACGCGCGGATCGAGCACCACGGGCATCGCACCGCTCTTTACCCGGCCGGGGTTGAGACGGGCGACGGCGCGTTCGCCCGCGCGGCGGCCGATATCCTCGGGCGATTCGACATGGCGGGCGTGGCGAGCGCTGTGATGCGCATAGTCGCGCTCCATCGCTCCTGCCTCGCCCGCAAGGACGCTGGCGGAAAGGCCGTGGCTGGTAATGGCATAGGCGCCCGCGAAGCCGTGGCTGGTCGCGAGAGCCCAGATGCTGCGGCTGGCCGAAGCGCCCCCGCCTTCGCTGTTGGTGACGCCGGGGACGGCGCGTGCGGCATCCTCCGCGGCGAGCGCGCTGGTCTTGAGCGCGGCGGGGTCGCCCAGTTCGCCGTCGTCTAGGTCGAGATCCGGGACATTGCCCTTGAGCAGCCGCTCGGCTGGAGCGAGGCCGGCCCATTCGTCCTCGGGCGCCTCACGCGCCATCGCCACCGCGCGTTCGGCGAGTGTATCGAGCGCGTGCGCGGTGAGATCGGTGGAGGAGATACTGGCTGAGCGCGTTCCGACGAAGACGCGCAGGCCCAGTTCCTCATGCTCGCCGCGGCCGACGTCCTCGAGCGCGCCGAGGCGGACCGAGACCGACAGGGATTCGCCGCCGGAGAG